>NZ_JBATHS010000094.1:0-33176 GCF_049667165.1 Maribacter sp. | reverse complement strand
TATCAACACTGTTGAAATCAGTTATATCACTATCCCAGTGCAAAAAGCCACTCCCATGCCATGCCACAGGACCGGCAAATTTCGCACCTGTTCTTTTAAATAAATCAGCCCATTCTGCTGGATTGAAATTATCAAGTTTAAAGTCTGGTATTAATTCATGCAGCATGTTGTCTTCGTTCCCAGGCATGTTTTTAATGGTTTGAAGGCTCATATGGGTATAAATTCCGAATTTGGCATCAATCAACCATTGTGGTGTCTGGTGTTTTCGCAAGGAACTCCAATTGGAATCGTAGGTTGATTTATTCGAATCTGTTATCCTTGCCTGAACGGGTTCCTTTTCATGACATCCCAGGACCAGGAAGGCAATAAGATAAAGTACGGTAGATTTTAGTGTCATAATCTAAACTATTGTTCCGCGTTGAACGCCTCTTGACTAAATTGAAACACCTCTGAAGGCGTTCTACTTTGCTCCAATACTTTCGCAAGTTCAATGACCTTTTCAGGCATTTTAGAGGCCAAATTCTCAGATTCACTTGGGTCATGATCAAGGTTATAGAGCTCATAGGATCCATCTTCACTCACGTTGTATCTAACGAGTTTCCAATTGTCTTTTCTAATGGCCTGTCGACCTCCTTGTTCATGAAACTCCCAATACAAATGATCATGTTTCTTTTGGGTGCCATCTCCGAGCAAGGTAGGTAGAAGGGAAATGCCATCTATTGTGTCACTTACCTCTTCTTCAACCAATTCGGCCAAAGTGGGGAATATATCCCAGAAAGCTGATATATGTTCAGATGAACTGCCCTCCTCTATTGAACCTTCCCATTTAGCAATCATTGGCACCCGTATACCCCCTTCATAAAGATCCCTTTTATATCCCCTATATATGCCATTGCTGTCAAAATAATCGGGATCAGCACCCCCTTCAAAATGGGGCCCGTTATCGGAAGTGAAAATGATCAAGGTGTTATTCTCGAGTCCCAGATCACTCACCTTGGCCATGATTTCACCAACTTGATCATCTAATAGATTGATCATTGCCGCAAAAGCCGCATGCGGATTTTTTTGCGATTCATAATCGCCATTCCTATATTCTTCCCCATCATCCCTTCCTTTGAATTCATTTTCAGGTTCGAATTTGCCAAGATATTTGTCCATATACTCCTCAGGAGCGATAAGTTCTGCATGTGGGATTACACTCGGATAATATAGAAAAAAGGGGGTGTCCTTATTTTTCTCAATAAATGAAATGGCTTGGGTATGAATAAGATTTGGGGCATATTGCCCTTTATTGAACCCTTTATTTTGTTCAAGTATTATTTTTTTGTCATTGTCCCATAAATGGTATGGATAGTAGTGATGACCAAGACGTTGGCAATTATATCCATAAAACCTATCGAAACCCTGTTTTAAAGGGTCTCCTTCAGAACCAGGAAATCCTAGTCCCCATTTCCCGAATGCTCCGGTGGTATATCCTTTTTTCTTTAAAAGTTCTGCCAAAGTATACGTTTCGGCTGGTAATGGCCATTGACCTTCTGGATTAATTTCCTTATTCCCTCTAACCGGGGTATGACCTGTGTGCATTCCTGTCATTAAGGCTGATCTCGAAGGCGCACATACCGTGGCACCAGCGTAGTGCTGTGTAAAAAGCATACCTTCCTTTGCCAACCTATCAATATTTGGAGTAGTGAAATTTTTCTGCCCGGTGATACTTAAATCCCCATAGCCCAAGTCATCAGCCAAAATATAGATGATATTCGGTAGCACGTTCTTTTCAACCTCCTGTTTTTTTTCTTTGCATGAGATAGACAAGCCTAAAAAAACGAAAAAGTAAAGTACGATATTCCTGTTCATCCTAGTTATTTCCATGTAGTTCTGTTTCTGTTTAAACTATTAAAACCATTCACTTAAAACAAAGCTGTTTAGCCAGACCGCGTTTTGCTCCTTATCGGCGAACTGGATCATCACCGGATTTTCTCCGTCGGTAGTAAACAAAATCTCGGCAGCGCCAAATGGCTGGGTCTGCATATCCTTGCCTTCCGTAACTTTTATATTTTTCATTTGAGCGGAACCTTTGGCATCATTGACCTTGATATCAATGCGCTTCGCATAGGGTATTTGATATATTTCATACGTGGTCATCTTTTCCTGATTCGGATCCATACTATCCGTATTGGTTCTTGGGGCATGGTGTACGGTCTGCAATTTGTAATTGCCCTTCTTCAACCCTGAAAATTCAAGTGTAAGCCCTTCCTTTGAATTCCCTAGAACCCCTTCGCCATTTGCAAATCCATATTTGCCCATTACATTGATTTCACCCAACCATCGCGTCTTGTTCTCGTCACCCGTAGCTTGTATCGTTGCTGAAAATCCACCCATTTGTTCGAATGTTTTGGTTGAAGCTGTGTAATCATCACCATTCCATGGAATCCAATCGAATTGAACCAGTTGTTCCTCACCACCCAAATCAACCTTTATTTGTTCAAAATCATAAATCGGTTTGGCGTGTGCTTCCGTTACATTGAAATTTGCTTTTTTAGTGCTTACTGTTGCCATATCCGGTTTTAAACCATCCGCTCTAGCAGTTAGGGTGATTTTAGACGGAGTCGCACCTGCCTTAATAAGAACAGGGGCAACGCCATATTCCGTAAACATCGGATTTGACCCTATTTGTTCCTTGTCCCCCACAATGGTAGCATCGCCTTTTACAGAAAATGAGATATTCATTTCTGCATCCCTAATGAGGGTTCCGTTATTATCGACCACCTTGGCATAGCCCACCAGAATATCCGATCCGTCTGCCACGAATTCCCTTCCGACCATATCCAATTCCAACATTAGTTTTGAAGGCGCTTCCGGTGTCTTTACTTGATCTGAAACCACAACCTTATCATCGATTTTGCCACTCGCTGTCAATGTTCCTTTTTCAAAGTCACGTATGGGGAAGATGAATGGGGCATGATTCAGGTATTTGTATTCATCGTTTCGTGATGGATATTGTTCTGCGATCGTCTTCCCATTGGCCTGCAATTGCACCTTTTCAGCATTGCTATACACTACAACTTCATCAACACCCTCTTTCCAGTCCGTCTCAATATGAATGTAGGGGTAATCAGTTAGTTCGGCTTTGTACCACATCAACTCTGGCCTAGGATATCGGAAAACGGTCATCATACCTCCCCGACTTCTGTTTTTCGGGGTTTTGGTTGGATGAAAGGTGTAATACGCATGTGCCGTCCAAGATATCAGTCCCAATTTCATAGGATCTGCCATATATTCATTTACCGCTTTTGGCCCCGTACGACCTTCCATCGCCAATACAGGCTCATCTCCACTCCAATAATAAGGGCCATAGACCATTTGCCCATATATATCGGTAAGACCGGATGTTTGCCATCCTGTCCATCGGCTACTTTGCGATGCGGTATACCTGAAAGGGTCTTCCTGCTTAATAACATTATGCGCCATGGGTACATATCCCCTATGGTTTATGCCAGCTCCCCAAATAAAAACCGAAGTATGGTTCCGATGGTTTCTCACCATGGCCCGAGCTGCTTTCTCATAATTGACAAACCATGCTTCGTTCCCAATAGCCATCCAGGTTGGTGCCTCTTCATAGACCAACATGCCCAATTCATCACAGGCCTCCAATATGGCATTATCATGGGGGTAATGTGCGGTTCTTAGCACATTCATGCCCAATTCCTTTAGTTGCAATACATCTTTGTAATGCAGGGCATTGGGCAGGGCATCCCCAATGAAACCATAGTGTTGATGCCTATTCGCGCCAATCAATTTCAAAGGTTTTCCGTTTAATAAAACGCCTTTGGTATCCGTGATTTCAATCTTTTTAAAACCCCTTTTGCATTCAATCTCGTCAACGAGCTTATCATCATCGTAAACCAACGTGTTTACCCTGTATAAATAGGGATCGTCAATTGACCAAAGGCGAAGGTCATCCTCCATACTTCCTATTTGATTGAAGACTATTTCACGACCGGGTTCCACGTCCTTGGTCTGGGTCAATTTTAATACCACTACGCCCTCATGGTCCACCAGGCGACTGACTACAGTGGTTTTCTTTATTATTTCGGTTTCGTTTTTTACCGCAGTTTTGATATTGATGGTCCCATTCATATTCACGGGATCGACCGTTGGGGTGGTTATGGTTTGCCCCGATGATTCAGATTCCCAATTGAAGGTTATATGCAGTGGACTGGTCTCAACGAGGTAGACATCCCTGTACATGCCGGCAAACTTAATATAGTCCATAGGTCCTGGGTCCGGTGGCACATCATCGCTCTTTCTATTATCGGCCAAAACGGTAACCTGGTTCGTACCCCCGTAATCAACATAGTCTGAAATATCAAAATGAAAAGGGGTATAGCCTCCCACAGCATGTTGGCCTACATGTTTGCCATTAACCCAAACATCGGTGACCTGGTGCACTCCTTCAAATTCAAGAAAGATCCTTTTCTCTGAATTCGCGGTTACCTCAAACGATTTACGATACCAACCCACTTTTCTCATAAAGGTATCCTGATATTTATCGTCATTATACCCGTTAAGGTCCATTGTGGTAAGCTCGAGCGGATGTGGCACATTCACCAACTCCCATTTCGTATCATCGACCTCTGGTTTATAGTTGGCAACCTCAAGATGACCCAATTGAAAACGCCATCCATTGTTAAAATTCATCTTGACCCTTTCAGAATTTTGGGAATTCATCAAAAAGGGGATTAGAATTAATAGAGAGCAAATGATTTTAATGGGTTTGTTCATTGTAAATAGTTCATCAAGCTGGTCTCAAATTCATGCCGTAAAACATGTTTATATGGTAAAGGTACATAGAGGAAAAACCTCCTCTTAAAACAAATGATTTATTATGGACAACAGATGTTTCATAGATCCTGAAAAAAACAAATTAAGGTACTTAAACTACCATAAAATGATTGGGTCGGATTAAATCTTTATTACTGAGCTTCATTTTAAAAATCCACAAGCAACTCACTATTGGAAATCACCCCAATATGGGAATTATCAGTCTCCAAAACCTTCTTAAAAAACAACGTTGATTCGGTGTTCATGCCTTTACCCTTATAGGCGAGTCCGATTAAATAATGGCAATTGATTTGATTTCGTATTTTCAAATCTTCCTCCCAAATCAGAAGATCTGGCATGGACACAGCGAAATAATCGATTTTTATAGGGTCTGATAAGTGCTTTTCACCGTAGGCGAGCAATTTATTGAACCGATTGTTGGCTTCTGCTTTTCTATTCAGTTTCAACAAAGCCAACCCTTGATAGAAAATCATGTCCGGCTGGGGATCATTATAAAACCACGCAGCCGTAGGTTCTGATTTTCCCTTTGTTGCCTGCTCCCAATATTCAGTTGCTTTTTTACTGTTACCAACCCCGTCATATGCACAGCCTAACCAATAATCGATATCGTTTTCCTGTATGCCATGCAATTTACCCTCTCCCAGATTATTGGGATATACTTTTGACATCTCCAGGTATTGTATGGCACGATCGAAATCCTTGCCCCTAATTGCCTTTTTTGCCAGTTCCACCAAGCTCAATTTATATTGCCCCGAAACCTTCCCTTCTCCTCCTTCCCAAGGATGAAAAATGCGACTTGAGATCATTTCCAAGGCCTTTTCGTATTGTCCGGTCAAATTGTATAAAGTGACCAGCTCAAGGTAGGTGTCATCCCTTTTTTCAGCGAATTCCTGATACTTGGTCAGGAAATCCACACGTTGCGCGTGGGTATAGTTCAGTTTCTTGTACAATTGATCCAATTCCATCAAGATTCGAGCGTCTGAGGTATCCAGGGCAAAGGCTTTTTCCATCAATGCAAGGGCGGCCTCCTTTTTACCCAACTTATTGTAATAGGCCAATGCCAGATTGCGCTGGGCGATTGAAAAATCAGGGTCTAGCCCAATAGATCGCTCCCAACATTGTACGGCATCATTTACCTGACGTGCCGCATACCAGAAATTCCCCAAATAATAATTCGCTTTAGACCCTTTCGGATTCAACTCAATGGCATTTTGAAGTGCCGGCACCGATTCCAGATGATTTGGAAAACAATAATCCGGCAGACATTTTTCCGCGATTTCAAATTCCTTTATGGCTGTATTCTGATTATACGATTTGGTATGCATCCAGCCTTTATAGTAATGTGCCATAGGATATACTTTTTCCTGATAGGAGATCGCCAGGTCTAATAATCCAATTGCTTCCTGATATTGACCAGCCCAAGCATAATCCAGGGCATATTCAATATACGTGTGCATATTGTCCCGAATCAACGATTTGAATTGTTGTAACACTCCTTCGTCTGCTGTCAATAACTGTTTTTCGTACAACACCCCAAAATTGAAGCCATCCAATTGCAAAGACCCCTTGATCAATTCTTCGGCCTCCTCCGTTACATGCAACTGCCTTAATATGATAACCTTCAGATGACGGGCTTTGTGATTATGCCAATTACGGACCAATGCCCTATCAATATTTTCTAAGGCCAACTCCCAATTACCTCGTATACAATCCAACTGGGCTATTTGGAAATAACCAGAAGCCATCCAAGCATCATTCCATACCGACTTATGAAACGCGTTGTAGGCCTCATCATCTTTGCCTTGATAACGCAATGCTTGCCCAAGATTAAAATAGGGTTCTCCATCGTAAGGGTTTGGATTGCGCTGCGTCATCGTTGCAATGGCTATTTCAAAATGGGATTGTGCTTGGGCGAATTTTCCTTTTCGCAGCAACAACAACCCCATTGCATTGTTGCTTCTGATATCGCCTGGCTCCCTAGCAAGTGCCTCTCTGTAGTAGGCAGCAGGGTCAAAAGTGGCATGACGATATTGCTCTAGATGTTGACCCGTGAGAAAAAGTTGCTCGTTACTTTTAATCGCTGCTGGCTCTTTTACCGCTCTTGCTGCCTCAGGAATCGGTTTTACTTCGGGTTTTCCAGCTTGCCACTCCACTAGAACTTTTCCCTTTCGGTCAGCAATAATTACCTGTAATTCATGCAAGGGGATAGTAGGTTCAATCTCAAACTGTTTTTCATAACTGACCCCAGGGTGAAAATCAAAAGTATCCTCCATTAAAATCATATCCCCTTTTTCAACCTTGATCTGTGCATTTGGGTATGCAGATGTCGCAAAGGCTTTTAACACCACTTTCCCATTTTCCAGATTAATAGTTAGCATAGCCTCTTTGGTGGCATTTTTAACCACCCCCAAATCGCGATATGGTATAAAATATTGTGAAAAGCTCTTCTCCTCATAAGGCATGAGCCAAGAGAAATCGGGTTGGTTGTCTGTATAAACACCGCACATCAGTTCAATATATGGGCCATCTTCATCCGTTAAGTTTCGGTCCCAAGCTTTGCCAAATTCACCATTTCCCCATGTCCATTGTTTCTTGCCGGGTGACACATGATGATTGGCCACATGCAACATGCCCCCTTTGCTATCATTTTCATAACCGCCCACAAAATCATAGTCGGATTGGATGGCCATGTACGAAGTAGGTACCGGTATATTTTTGTATTTGGAAATATCCGTACCCGGTGAATAATCAACCTTGTAATACTCCCCCTTGGCAATCGGGAATTCTGACACGTCCCTTTTTCCGTGATCGAACACGGCATTCACATCGGGCGGGAAAACCGATTGATAATGGTCATTTACCTTCACCGCAGGATTGGCCCACCATAAAAATGTCTGGGGTTGGGCGGTGCGGTTGTACAACTTTACTTTAATCTCGAGATAGGCCTTATCGGGATGAAGGGTGAATCCGGCCATTCCTTTTGTACGAAACATTCGCTCTACCTCACTGCACCAAACCGTTTTACTACCATCTTCATTTTCCTCAATCTGGAAATCCACAGGGTCGTACGTACTAGGTCGGTGGTGTTGTGGCCAGTTAAACTCTATGCCTCCCGATATCCATGGGCCGGTCAAGCCGACAAGTGCCGGTTTTATCACCTGGTTGTAATAGACAAAATGACGTTCTTTCATTTTGTCATAAGCCATCTGCACCCGACCTCCCAATTCAGGCAGGATCATTATTTTCAGGTAGTTGTTCTCCAGATAAATGGCCGTCCATTCCTTGTCCACTTTTTCATCCGAAATTTTCTCAACGACCGGATGCGGGTATACAGATCCGCTGCTTCCCTGATAAACCCGTTTCTCCAAAAAAATGGGGTTCTTCTCGGGTTCCCCTATTTCATAGGTGGGAATGGTCACGATTTCTTTCCAAGCTTTAACTTCCATATGCAGCTTAACTTTACGTTAATCTTTACTCCGAATTCTAAATTTTCCTTAGGCCTTAGGTGCCTACAACCTATTTGATAATGCACCAAACTATGCAATGCGCGACTTTTACGATAATCATTTTGGGACAATAAAAACACCTGTAATTGGTGAAATAATTCAATTGACAAGTTCTTTCTCAATCTCCTCCAAGGACTTCCCTTTTGTCTCAACCAGTTTGTTTTTTATGAATATAAAACCTCCGAAACATAATATCGCGAATAGCCAAAAGCTCCCTGAAGCTTCAATGGCATTGTTGATGATGGGAAAAAAGAATGTCAGCAACATACTGGCTGTCCAAAGTGAAAACGTAGCCACTGCCATTGACACTCCCCTGATCCTGTTTGGGAATATCTCGGATAACACCACCCAGGTGATGGGTGCCAGGGTGGAAGCATAACAGGCGATGGACAAAACCACCAACACGAGCAGCGGCCAACCCTGAATGCCGAGATAGTAAAAAGTGCCTAGGACGGAATAAATAACTGCCAACCCGGCCGACCCTATAAGCATCAGTTTTTTTCTACCGACTTTGTCTACGGTAAACATGGCCAACAACGTGAACAAAAGATTCACTGTTCCGATGATGATCACATTGAAAAGCATATCTGAAACATTGTATCCTGCAGCGGTAAATATCTCATCGGCGTACATAAAAATCACGTTGATGCCACACCATTGTTGAAAGGCGGCCAATACAATACCCAAGACGACCACACCAACTACCCCGGGCCTGAACAAAGAAGAAAAACTCACCTTATCGCCCTCATTTTTCATGGAACTCTCGATTTCCAAAATGGCATTGGCGGCATAATCCACGCCTCCTATTTTTGTCAATATCTGATTTACTTTATCATGTTTATGTCTTCTTGCCAACCATCTGGGACTTTCAGGAACGAACCACATCATGCCAAAAAATAGTACTGCCGGAATGCCCTCAGCCCAAAACATCCATCGCCATCCCATTGTGCCATTCCATGAATTGAGTATCTCCGCACCCGTAATTTCATTGTCCATCCCATCTGCAATAAACCAATTGGCAATTTGCGCTGCCAATATTCCAATTACGATGGTTAGCTGATTAAGGGACACGAACTTGCCCCTTACGTTTGCCGGACTGATTTCTGCGATGTACATGGGAGATAAATTAGAGGCCAACCCAATACCGATACCCCCCAAAATACGATAAAGTATAAAAGGTGTAAACGTATTGGCCGCCCCAGTACCGATCGCAGAAATTAGGAACAATAAGGCAGAAAATATCAATAATTTCTTTCTGCCGTATCGGTCACTGAGAGCCCCGGAAATAAGGGTGCCGAGAATACATCCGATAAGTGCACAACTCACTGCCCATCCTTGTAGGTGTGGAATATCCGCAATATGAAAAAACTGCTCATAAAATGGTTTGGCCCCTCCTATCACTACCCAATCGTACCCAAACAGAAAGCCCCCCAAGGCCGAGATCAGCGAAATAGCCAAAATATACATGCCCTGCGATTTATTCTTCATCACTCGTTTTGGATTTTAATAATGGATTTGACCAAATGTATGATAAGAATATCGTTGTAACAATGGATAATTATTCGTAAGATGGATTATTCTCTTAATTTTACAAAAAATAAACAAATGAAAAGAGGGGAGGGTTTTAAAGGGGAAAAATCAGTGGTTCTTCCCGATTCCATTATTGAAAACCTCCGTATTAATCCATTAACCAAACTGCTCTACGTAACCGATATCGGGTATTATCCCCATGCAAAATTTCATTTTCGGGAAAGAACGAAAGGAATAGGCCAGCACGTTTTGATCTACTGTGTTGAGGGTGAAGGTCTCGTTGAAATAGAGCAGCAAAAGTTTGAACTGAAGCAAAACCAGTATATCATCATTCCACAATACATTGCTCACAAATATTGGTCTTCAACCAGAAACCCATGGAGCATATACTGGTTGCATTTTGCAGGGGAAAAGGCATCGCTTTTTATCAATCCAACCGTAAGGTCATACGAAATTGGATCTCAAATGCAGGGTCGGTTTGCTGAGCGGGTTTTTCTTTTCGATGAAATCTACAATAACCTCACAACTGGATATTCCAATGAAAACCTAGAATATGCCAATACGTGTTTATGGCATATGTTGGGCTCACTCAAATATTTCTTACAGTTTAAATCCCGCAAGGAGTATAACAACGATGACAGCATCAACAGATGTATTGAATACATGAAAAAAAACCTCAACAAGCAAATGACCGTAGATGAATTAGCAAGATATTCGGGGTTTTCAGAATCCCATTTCAGCTTGTTGTTCAAGAAAAAAACAGGGCAGTCTCCCTTAAATTTTTCGATCTATCTTAAAATCCAAAAGGCATGTCATCTCATCGAGTTTTCCAACATGAAGATCAGGGATATCGCCGAGCAATTGGGATACGAGGATCCGTTTTACTTTTCCAGGGTTTTTTCAAAGGTAATGGGTAGGTCTCCTGCTAAATTCAAAAAGATGCGTTTGGCTGTTTTGTGATTTATTGAAGGTTTCTGGTCAGGAAGGTATTGTTTCCTCTACTTTGTATTGGAAGAAGCCCGAAGGGTGGCCTTGCAAACAAATCGCCTTGAAAAGTAGATTGTGAATAAGAAAGTTAATAAATCGGGAACTTAATAATAGGTAACCCAATAGGTCTCGCTCAAAATGGTATTAAAACTACTCAAATGAAACCAAGAATTATTTGAATCATTGGTTTTCATAAGATTAGTGAAAACTTGGTGTCGTTTGACAACACCCTTTTAATCGGGATGGCAGGATTACCTCCCCCGAAGTCTCGGGATCGGTGAACCTGAAAGGGGGGTCGGTGCTCAACAAAAGCCTGAAACCTTCGGTTACTTTCTTATATGTTTTCAAACTTACAAAAGCAAGCTTTTGACGCTCGAAAACAAAAAAACCAGACAATTGTCTGGCTTTTTTTGGTCGGGGTGGCAGGATTCGAACCTGCGACCTCCGCGTCCCAAACGCGGCGCGATAACCGGGCTACGCTACACCCCGAAAAGGTTATCAATTTCGATTCATAATTTTGACTCACTAACCCACCTGAAACTTATACAAGTAGACCGATAACCGGGCGGAGCCTATCCTGAGCGAAGCCGAAAGGCTACACCCCGAAAGGGTTATCTATTTCAATTATTTCAGATTGGCACGGGATCAGGGAACAAGTCCACCGAAGCCGGCCAAGTATATTAAAGCCGGCCTTCGCCAAAAAAGGCTACGGCCGGCGAAGGCGGAGAGACTGGGACTCGAACCCAGGCGACACTTACGCGTCGACAGATTAGCAATCTGCTCCGTTACCACTCCGGCACCTCTCCTAAATTTTTTTTAAAGAACGTTCCGATAACCATCGGATTAAAATGCGGATGCAAATGTAAATTTATATGCTAAAGAACGCAACTATTTTCCCTATTTTTTTATAGGGTTACAAATAACAGCATTATTCAGGGTATTCTACCCGTAAATGATAGATATTCGTTAGTCTTTGCTTAAAGATTTTCTTGATGGTCTCTATTTCCCTGAAGGTAATGTCGGCATTCAAGAATTGATTGGCCGCCATTTGCCCCCCAATGATCTTATCAACAAACGCATCCAAGACCATAAACGTCGGATTCTTTAAGCTTTTTGAAGCGGCCTCAACCGAATCTGCCATCATAAGGATCGCCGTCTCCTTTGAAAAGGGTATGGGACCAGGATACCTGAAATCGTCCTCATTCAAAGTTCCCTCCATTTCCTTTTGTTTGGTATAAAAATAATAGACCATAGTGGTGCCGTGGTGCGAACGTATGAAATCGATCACCCGATCCGGCAAATTGTTCTTTCTCGCAATCTCGATACCTTCGATCACATGGTTTATGATGATTCGGGCACTATCACGGGGCTCCAAATCATCATGCGGATTCACATTGGTAATTTGATTTTCAGTAAAATAATAAGGGTTCCCCAATTTACCAATATCGTGGTATAAGGCCCCCACACGAACCAACATGGCATTTGCCCCGATTTCATTGGCAGCCGCTTCCGCCAGATTCGCCACCTGTAAGGAATGGTTGAAAGTTCCAGGTGCCTTGTTCGAAAGCTCTTTCAATAATTTGGAATTGGTATCCGATAATTCCAACAAGGACACATCGGAAACAAGTCCGAAAATCTTTTCATAGACATAAATCAAGGGTTGTACGAAAAGAGTGATCATGCCATTCAACAAGAACAAGCTCAAAGTCAACCAGATGATATTATCGAGGTTTCCTTCATGAATGATGTGAAAGGCCAAATAGCCAACAATATAGATCAAGGTAATCTGTCCTACGGATATAAAGAGATTCGCCCTTTTATACAACTCGGAAACCGTAAGAATGGTCACAATCCCCGCTATGATTTGAATAAAGATGTATTCGAAACTATTCGGGACCACAAAGCCCAGGATCAAAACGGTAAGTACATGTACGAACAAGCCTAGCCTTGCATCAAAAAATGTTTTTAGGATCAACGGAAGTATACATAAGGGTACCACAAATACATAGGCCTCATTGTATTTGACCACCAAGGTCGTTATGAATACCATAAGCAGTATATTCATAAAGATAAATGTGACCTTGGTACCGTTCTCGAAAATTTCACGACGGTACTTTTTTAAGAACAGAAAAAGCATGATTAGTACCAACGCCACCAGAACGGTATAACCAGCAAGTATATAATAGTAATTGTTAGATGCCCAGAGTTCGGATTCAAATTCGTCTTTCAAGGACTCCAAAACCTTATAGTTATCCGATTCTACAACTTCCCCTTTGGCGATAATCAATTTGCCTTCATCTATGGTACCCCTGGTCAATGATAGCTTGGACAGTTCATCGTCCAAGGCTTTTTGTGACAGATTCTCATCGTAGGCTACATTGGGCTTTATCAGATTGAAAAAAAGCGATTGATAGGCCCTGGTATATCGCCCCATTTGTTTTTCACGCAAAACCTTACCTATGGTCTCCTCTACTTCACGAAGACTTAATATAGCATCATAATCGATTAGATTCGCCTCATTCTGTTTTATCAGATATACCTTTTTCCCGGCCTCATTGGGGTATGACTTTTGCAAAATACCGTTTTCATATACCTGGTCGAGCACGGCCTGACCGGCTTTTTTTATCCTACTAAGCTCGGCCACACTGTAATCATCGGTTTTGAAGGTGCTGCCAAAGCCGGTGTCGAATTCCTGGTATACTTCCTTTGCAAGGGCCTCATCGAATCGATAATACGTGTATTGCCCATCGATTATGCGTTGTTTTTCGGCTGCCAGTTCCGCTTCGGTCTTCTTTACGGAAAAGTCGAATGGCGCATATAGATTTTCATATTGCCAAGGTTTGCCTTTTTGAAATTCATATTTGAACTTCCCCCCTTTGGGGAAAAAGAACACAATACAAAAAATAGATACTACGTAAAGGAAGTATTTATAAATGAGGGATTGGTTTTTGTAGAGCTTATCCAACAATTGTGTATCTAATTCATATCGATTGTCAAAAATAGAAAATATAATAGACCTTTTGTCACAACATCCATTTTGATTGCACTTTAATTTATTAATTTCGCAACATAAAACATATGGTCATGAATGATGTTGTCATAGTTTCCGCAGTCAGAACCCCCATCGGAAGTTTTATGGGTGGGTTATCAACGATACCAGCCCCAAAACTGGGTGCCATAGCCATTAAGGGTGCATTGGAAAAGATCAAGTTAGCCCCCAATCTGGTAGATGAGGTGCTCATGGGCCATGTGGTCCAGGCCGGTAGCGGACAAGCTCCGGCAAGACAGGCGGCCATCTTCGCAGGGATCCCTGATACTGTGCCCTGTACCACGGTAAACAAAGTATGTGCATCCGGAATGAAAGCCATAATGCAAGCCGCACAGGCAATTGCATTAGGTGATATCTCGATTGCGGTCGCAGGCGGCATGGAGAATATGAGTCTTATACCCCATTATGCGCATCTTAGGAATGGTATTAAATTTGGACCAACTACGTTTATGGATGGTATGCAAAAAGATGGCCTGGTCGATGCTTATGATGAAAATGCGATGGGTGTCTGTGCCGATGCCTGCGCATTGGAATATAAATTCTCAAGGGAAGACCAAGACAACTTTGCCATTCAGTCGTACCAAAGATCGGCCAAGGCATGGAAGGAAGGAAAGTTCGATAATGAAGTAATCCCTGTTGAAGTTCCACAAAGAAGAGGGGAACCGATCATTGTTTCCGAAGATGAAGAATACAAGAATGTAAAAATCGATAAAATTCCAGCCCTGCGTCCGGCCTTCACAAAAGATGGGACGGTCACAGCCGCGAATGCCTCTACCATTAATGATGGTGCTGCTGCCCTGGTTTTAATGAGTTCTCAAAAGGCTCAGGAATTGAATCTTACCCCATTGGCAACCATACGTAGTTATGCCGATGCGGCCCAAGAACCAAAATGGTTTACCACGGCACCGGCCAAAGCGTTGCCGAAGGCGTTGAAAAAAGCCGGAATAACGATGAACGATGTCGATTATTTTGAATTCAATGAGGCCTTTTCTGTAGTGGGTTTGGCGAACATGAAATTATTGGGACTTCAAGATTCCCATGTAAATGTAAATGGAGGGGCGGTTTCTTTAGGTCACCCCTTGGGATGTTCAGGTGCGCGTATCATTATAACCCTGTTAAATATCTTGGAACAAAAAAATGCCAAAATCGGTGCTGCCGCTATTTGTAATGGTGGTGGTGGAGCATCTGCCATGATTGTGGAAAGGAACTAAATAATTACTGCAATTGATACTATGCAATACGGTATTTGTCATTTGAGCATTGTTCCTATCAGGGCTTGTGCAGAGGAAACAGCAGAGATGGTATCCCAATTGTTGTATGGCGAACACTATAAGGTGCTTGAACAGCGGAAACAGTGGAGTAAAATAAGGTCCGCATTTGACAACTGTGAGGGGTGGATTCAAAATTTACAGCTAACATTCATCGAAGAATCAGCCTATACCGATCTAATGGAAGATGCCTGCCCAGCGCATACCGTGGACCTGGTTTCCTATGTTGAATTGGATAAGAACCTGCTATTACCTATTGTCTTGGGTTCAGTGATCCATAAAAAATCGAATCATGTTCATGAGGGCAACTCCATCGCGTCATCGCAACAGAAGTCGAACCTGATCAATACCGCCTTGTTATACTTGAATACACCTTATTTATGGGGAGGTAAGACACCTTTTGGGGTAGATGCCTCAGGGTTTACGCAAATGGTTTATAGAATCAATGGGTACAACCTACTTAGAAATGCCACAGAACAGGCTTCCCAAGGTACGGCCTTAAGTTTTATCGAGGAATCGGAGACTGGGGATTTGGCCTTTTTCGATAATAATGAAGGTATCATCGACCACGTGGGAATTATCATGGAAAACAATTATATCATTCATGTGCATGGCAAGGTTCGTATAGACCGTTTGGATCATACCGGAATCTTTAATTATGATTCCAAAACCTATACCCATAAACTTAGGGTCATCAAACAGATCATTTAGGAGATAAAAAAAAGTCCTGGCGAATTGGCCAGGACTTTTTTTTAGTAGCATGGATTTAAACTATTCTCCCAATAGCTTTTTCAATCGCATAAAATTCTCATTGTCACCCATAGCGCCATAAATATTCTTCAATTGGGTCAGAATCGCTTGGTTGTCAGGGTTGGTCTTCAGGGCCTCTTCCAAAACAGTGGCTCCCTCACGGAACAAATCATCTTTCTTTTGTTTCAACTCATCATATCTGGCAATATCAGCTTTTGAGTTCCCTAAGGTATTCATCTCATCGATCAATCCGTTGCCTTCATTGATGTAAGTGGTTGAAAGATTCAATTGGGCATTGGTATACCCAGGGTTGATTTCAAGTGTTCTTCTATAGGCAGCCCTTGCTTCTTCAATATGATCCTGCTCCATGTTGATCACACCGATGTTATAGTGCAAATCTGGATTATCAGGAGCTACCGTTGCAGCCTCGGCCATAAGTTCTTTGAATTTGTCCTTATCGCCTAATTTATAATGCAGATTCGCCTCATTCAAAATCAGGTTCACATCTTTAGGGTTATCGGCACGAGCCTCCTTATAGGCATCCAAAGCCTTATCATCTTGTCCTAATTGGGTATAGATAAGGGCCATGTTCTTCACGATCTCCGCTTTTTTCGATGGTGATTTCTCATCAACGGGATCCTTATAAGTACCTGATTTCACCATCAAGTCCCTTTGAACCTTGTTCATTACCTCTTCTTCCCCAGTGGCAACATTCGTGGCCTTGTACTCTATGCCACCTCCGTCATAACCTACTTCCTTGAGCTCATTATAATAGTTCAAAGCTTGCTCGTACTCTCCGCCATTGACGGCACTACTAGCAGCATAATAAAGATAAAGGGTGTCTTTGGGGCTAAGCTTATAGCTCATGTATAGCTTTTCTCCGGCTTGTTTGAAATCCTTGTTATTATTATCTTCAATAGCCGATTTCACCATGTCACCCGCTAAAGTCGATAATTCTTGCTCGATCATTTTTCCGTACTTGACCTTTCCACTGCTCTTTTCGATATCACTTGATTTTTGATACGAGGAAACTGCAGTTTCAAAAGCACTACCATCGCCTTTCTTGGCCAAGTCGGCATAAATTTTACCTCTTAAATAATAGTACTGTGCCTGTACTTTTTCATCGGCCCCTGAAATTGCTCCGGCGGCGGCCTCGAGTGTTGTTTTGGCACCATTGGCATCACCTCCTTTTAGGGCTTTTTCAGCGGCTTTGATTTCGTCCTTTTGAGCGAACCCAACCATTGTACAGGACAGCGCCGCAAGTATTAAAATTTTAGTCTTCATTTCGAATTAATTAAAATATTAGTGTTTATTGATTACTCTTTTGTTTCTTCGGAACTTTCATTATCAATAGCCGTGCCATCTTCGGTTTTTACTTCCATATCCATAAGATTGACTTCATCTACAGCTTCATCATCCTTCATGACCTTGGCAACGGCCGCAATGCTATCGTTACCCTTGATATTGATCAGCTTGACCCCTTGTGTGGCCCTTCCCATAACACGCAAATCCTCAACGCTCATACGTATGGCGATACCCGATTTGTTTATGATCATCAGGTCATCGGAGTCCGAGACATTTTTGATGGCTACCAGTCCCCCTGTTTTGTCTGTTATTGAAATCGTCTTTACACCTTTACCGCCACGATTCGTTACCCTATAATCTTCGATGCTTGAGCGCTTACCATAGCCATTTTCGGAAACCACAAGAATCTCCTCATCAAAATTGTGGACCGAGACCATGCCTATGACCTCATCATTTTTATCTGCAAGTCGAATACCTCTTACTCCCGAAGCATTTCGACCCATCGGTCTTGTTTTACTCTCTTCGAATCGAATGGCTTTCCCTGATTTGAGTCCTAGAAAGATCTCGCTGGTTCCTGTTGTCAGTTTAGCTTCCAGCAATTCATCGTCCTCGCGTATACTAATGGCATTGATACCATTCTGTCGTGGTCGTGAATATTGCTCCAAGGAAGTTTTTTTGACCGTCCCTTTTTTGGTGGCCATGATGACGTAATGGTTATTTACATAATCCTCATCCTTAAGATCTTGGGTACAGATAAAAGCCTTGACCTTGTCGTCTTGCTCAATATTGATCAGATTCTGGATGGCTCTCCCTTTTGAGGTTTTGCTTCCTTCAGGGATCTCATACACCCGCATCCAGAAACATTTTCCTTTTTGGGTGAAGAACAACATGTATTGGTGGTTGGTACCAACGAACAGATGTTCCAAGAAATCCTCATTCCTTGTAGAAGATGCCTTTTGGCCTACCCCGCCCCTATTTTGGGTCTTATATTCGGTCAGTGGTGTTCTTTTGATGTAACCGGCATGCGAAATGGTAATAACCACCTGCTCATCGGGAATCATATCCTCAATACTAAGATCACCCCCTGCAAAGTTGATTTCAGAACGTCTTTCATCCCCATATTTCTCCTTCACTTCAAGAAGTTCATCCTTGATGATCTGCATTCTTCGGTCTTTATGCTCTAGAATATCCTTTAAATCAGCAATGGTATTGATTACTTCATCATATTCAGTGCGCAATTTATCCTGTTCTAGGCCGGTAAGTTGACGAAGCCTCATTTCTACGATCGCCTTGGCCTGGATCTCACTCAGTTTAAACCGCTCCATTAATTTCTCCCGAGCCTCATCGGCATTGGAAGATGCCCTAATGATCGCAATTACCTCATCTATGTTATCGGAGGCTATGATCAATCCCTCAAGGATATGCGCCCTGTCCTCCGCTTTTTTAAGTTCAAACTTGGTCCTTCGAACCACCACTTCATGCCTGTGCTCGACGAAATAGTGAATCATCTCCTTAACATTCAACATTTGGGGCCGACCATTGACCAAAGCAATATTATTTACGCTGAACGATGATTGCAAGGAGGTGTATTTATACAAGGTGTTCAACACAATATTCGGAATGGCATCCCTTTTTAGGATATACACGATACGCATCCCCTTTCTGTCCGATTCATCACGGATCGAAGAAATACCTTCGATTTTTTTATCATTGACCAAATCGGCGGTCTTTTTTATCATATCGGCCTTATTGACCTGATAGGGAATCTCGGTCACGATAATACACTCGCGCCCCTGTACCTCCTCAATGATGGCCTTGGCACGCATGACCACTCTACCCCTTCCGGTATGAAAGGCTTCTTTTACCCCTTCATACCCATATATGATGCCGCCTGTCGGAAAGTCAGGTGCTTTGATATGGGTTATGAGCTCGTCGATTTCAATGTCATTGTTCTCTATATAGGCCACGGTACCGTCGACCACCTCAGAGAGGTTATGTGGCGGCATATTCGTTGCCATACCCACAGCGATCCCCGATGCCCCATTCACCAATAAATTAGGGATTCGGGTAGGAAGTACGGTAGGCTCTTGTAGGGAATCATCAAAGTTCAACTGATGATCCACCGTGTCCTTATCGATATCTATTAACATATCATCGGCGATCTTTCGCATTCTCGCCTCGGTATACCGCATGGCTGCGGGACTGTCCCCATCAATGGAACCAAAGTTACCCTGACCGTCTACCAACATATATCTCAAACTCCATTCTTGGGCCATACGCACCATGGCGTCGTACACCGAAGTATCCCCATGTGGATGGTACTTACCCAAAACCTCACCGACAATACGAGCCGATTTTTTATGCGCACTGTTCGACCTTACCCCTAATTCATGCATGCCAAAAAGCACCCTTCTGTGAACAGGTTTCAATCCATCCCTGACATCAGGCAAGGCACGTGACACAATGACCGACATCGAATAATCAATGTAGGCCGACTTCATTTCGTCTTCAATGTTGATAGGAATCAATTTTTCTCCTTCTGCCATTCTAGAATTTTATCTTTTTAATTTAGTAAAAAAAGCAAGGCAATATACGTATTTTGAGACCTTTCAAGGCACATATCACCGACTTTATGCAATAATTTATCAACACCTTTTCCTCCTTATTTCGTTGATAATTTCAATGTTAATTATTTTGTAAAGTGATGCTTTTTTCGTCATTTAGGACATGTTTAACGATTATAGGTACAGTATTTGGTCTAGATTGGTAATGTTTTACTAATTTTATGGCTGAAAGGATACTATTATATGGATGATAATTTTTCCCCAAGGGTTAAGGATGTAATTGCGTACAGCAAGGAAGAGGCGTTACGGTTGGGCCACGATTTTATTGGCACCGAACATTTGATGCTGGGTCTTCTTCGCGATGGAAATGGAAAGGCAATCAGTATTTTGGATGCTTTGGATGTTGATTTGGACCACTTGCGTAGAAAAGTGGAAATTCTAAGTCCATCGAATCCGAACCCAAGCGGTATGCAAAAAGACAAGAAGAACCTACACTTGACCAGACAGGCAGAACGCGCTTTGAAAACGACATTTCTTGAAGCGAAACTTTTTCAAAGTTCTTCAATCAATACGGCACACCTTTTATTGTGCATTCTCAGAAATGAAAATGACCCAACGACCAAATTACTCCATAAGTTGAAAGTTGATTACGATGGGGTAAAGGAACAATTCAAGTTTATGATAACAAGCGATGATGAAATAGTTGATTCACCTACCTCAGAATCCTTTCCTAGTGATTCGGATGATCCCAGTGCAGGAAAAGAGGGCACCTTCGGATCTGCTTCGGGGCAAAAAGGCAGTAAAAAATCAAAAACCCCGGTCCTTGATAACTTTGGTAGGGATTTGACCCAAATGGCCGAAGAGAATAAACTGGACCCCGTTGTAGGTCGTGAAAAGGAAATCGAAAGGGTATCGCAGATATTAAGTCGACGAAAAAAGAACAATCCGCTATTGATCGGGGAACCTGGTGTGGGCAAAAGCGCCATTGCCGAAGGTCTGGCCTTGCGGATAATCAATAAAAAGGTCTCTAGGATCTTGTACAACAAACGGGTTGTCACTTTAGACTTGGCCTCCCTAGTTGCCGGCACAAAATATCGTGGGCAATTCGAGGAACGTATGAAAGCGGTGATGAACGAGCTCGAAAAAAATGAGGATGTCATACTGTTTATAGATGAAATACATACCATTGTTGGTGCTGGTGGGGCAACGGGAAGCTTAGATGCCTCGAATATGTTCAAACCCGCTTTGGCTAGAGGCGAGATTCAATGTATTGGTGCCACTACCTTGGACGAGTATCGACAATATATAGAAAAGGATGGGGCCTTGGAACGTAGGTTCCAAAAAGTGATTGTTGAGCCAACCTCTGTTGACGAAACCATAGAGATTCTTCAGAACATTAAAGGAAAATACGAGGATCATCACAATGTGTCGTATACCGATGAGGCTATTTTGGCCTGTGTGAAATTGACCAATAGGTACATGACCGATCGGTTTTTACCCGACAAGGCCATCGATGCCTTGGATGAGGCCGGTTCGCGGGTACATATCGTAAATATGGATGTCCCCAAACAGATCCTAGAGCTTGAAAAACAACTTGAGGATGTTCGTGAACTCAAGAACAATGTTGTAAAAAAACAGAAATACGAGGAAGCGGCCAAATTGCGGGATGACGAAAAAAGATTGGAAAAGGAACTTGCAATAGCCCAAGAAAAATGGGAAGAGGATAGTAAATTGCATAAAGAGGTCGTTACAGAGGATAATGTTGCCGATGTCGTTTCCATGATGAGCGGAATCCCTGTCAATAGGATCGCACAAACCGAAAGCAATAAACTGGCAGAATTGCCAAACCTTATAAAGGCCAACGTCATAGGCCAGGATGAAGCCGTAGCCAAAGTCGCCAAGGCCATTCAAAGAAACCGTGCCGGGTTGAAAGACCCCAACAAACCCATAGGATCGTTTATCTTCCTAGGACAGACGGGCGTAGGTAAAACCCAATTGGCCAAGGTTCTTGCAAAGGAACTATTCGACTCTGAAGACGCCTTGATACGTATTGACATGAGCGAATACATGGAGAAATTTGCCATTTCAAGATTGGTAGGGGCACCTCCAGGGTATGTTGGCTATGAAGAGGGTGGGCAATTGACCGAAAAGGTAAGACGCAAACCTTATTCCGTCATCTTGTTGGATGAGGTTGAAAAAGCACATCCCGATGTATTCAATATGTTGTTGCAAGTTCTTGATGATGGTTACCTAACGGATAGTCTGGGAAGGAAAATCGATTTCAGGAATACCATTATTATAATGACCTCGAATATTGGGGCACGACAATTGAAGGATTTTGGGCAAGGTGTGGGATTTGGTACCGCCGCGAAAAAATCGCAGGTCGATACGTATCAAAAAAGCGTGATTGAAAATGCGTTGAAAAAGGCATTTGCACCCGAGTTCCTGAATAGGATCGATGATGTCATAGTCTTCAATTCCTTGGAAAGGGAACATATACACAAGATCATCGATATTGAATTGGAGAAACTATACGCCCGAATCAAGGATATAGGGTATCACCTGAACCTGACTGATAAGGCCAAGGACTATATCGCCGAAAAAGGCTTTGACAAGCAATATGGGGCACGACCCTTAAAGAGGGCCATCCAAAAATATATTGAGGACACCCTTGCTGAGGAAATCGTGAACTCCAAGCTCGAAGAAGGGGATAGCATTTTCATGGACCTTGATAAGAAAAATGATACCCTTACCATAAAAATCAAGAAGGCCGAAAAATCCTCCAAGACATAGAGGTTTTTGAAAATACTTTAATCAGGGAGTCAATCGTATTGACTCCCTTTTCTTTTTTAAGGGTAGTTAAACGTAGGAAATAAAATACAAGACCCACGCCGTAATCGCAGTATACACGATATTTAAGCCTTTAGTCTAATTTTTTATCTAATGATGGGACTTACTTCTACATTCGTTTAAGACACTATAATATATATGAAATGAATGTGGGATCACGAAAGAAAACCATCATTGTCAGAGAATACAATTTAGGCATAGGAATAGTACAGGTTTATGAGAATTACATGGTTGCCATTTTGGAGGAAGGTGCCACACTTACCCTAGAAAGAACATATCAGATCATCGGTATTTCCGAAATACATTTTAGGGACAAACCCTTTGGTTATATCAGTCTCCGGAAGCATTCCTATGCTATAGACCCAACGGTTTACACCTATTTGAGGGAACTCGAGAATATGAAGGCCTTTGCCATCGTTTCTGTCAAGGAAATAGATATGCACAATTTCAAGATTGAGAAACTTTTCTATAAAAAACCTATGAAGTTTTTCATTGAATATGATAATGCCTTATCATGGGTCAAGAAAAGAGTCAAGTCCGCAAAATAAGATATACTTCCTACCTTTAAGACACTCTTATTGATCCTCTTGGGGCGCTTCCCCTTCTGGGGGTTCGGGCATTTTAAACAAGTCCACAAATGCCAAACCGACGGCATCGATCAGTTTTGAGGCCGTCAAAGCCTGATAGCCAATCTGTTCTATGGCAATGTCACCGGCCCTTCCATGCAGATACACTCCAAAAATAGTAGCTTCTAATGGTGCATACCCTTGTGCTATCAATCCGGTTATGATTCCGGTCAAGGCATCCCCGCTTCCGGCGGTTGCCATCCCAGGATTGCCTGTTGCATTCACATAGCCATGACCGTCATAAATGGTAATGGTATGGGCTCCCTTGATAACCAGGATAACATCATGTTTTTTTGAGAACAATTTGGCCTTTTTCATTTTATCGAAATCGTCTTTCCAAGGGCCCATCAAGCGTTCCAGCTCTTTGGGGTGAGGGGTCAAAATAGCTTTTGATGGCAATTTCTTCAATAAAGCTTTATGTTCTGCTAGCAAATTCAGGCCGTCCGCATCAATGACCAAGAGTCCTTTGTTCGCTTCCAGAAATTTTGATAGCGCATCAGCCGTATCGGATGCCATCCCCAAACCAACGCCTATTCCTATTACGGTGGGTTTTATATCAAACGCTATTTCTTCAATAGCCCTTTCGTTTTTGTCAGTGATCACCATGATCTCAGGTAGCGACACTTGCAGGGGCACATACCCACAACTCGGCACATATGCAGTGACCAAACCACTGCCCGAAGTCAAACAGGCCCTGGCGGCAAGCACAACAGCCCCAATTTTGCCATAACTCCCACCAATGATCAACGAATGCCCATAGGTGCCTTTATGCGAAAACTTCTCCCTTGGCTTGTACATCGGAAGCACTTCGTTTTTCCCAATAAGCTCATATTCCGTTTCCGTGGCCATCAAATAAGCTGGGTCCAACCCAATATCGACCACCTCCCATTGATTGCAAAAAACCCCGGTTTCAGGTAAGAAAAAAACCAACTTCGGTACTTGGAAACTCAATATATGATTCGCTTTGATGACCCTATCCACATCTTCGATAGCCTTGTTCATGAATAGGCCCGATGGTATGTCTATTGCCAGAATAAATGCTTCTGAAGCGTTCAAATGCTGCATGAGTTTACCGACCCAAAGATCCGGGGTCCTATTCAATCCAATTCCGAATATCGCGTCTATAATAATATCGTCCTTGCCTATTTCGGCAAATTCACAGTCACTTTCCAAAAAATTAGGCCAAACTTTACGTTCTTTCAGGCGGTCGAGATTGATCAGAAAATCCTTAGATCGCTTATCGCTGTAATTGACCACATTCACTTCAAAGTTATAACCGTGCTCCTTTAAATGCCTTGCCAAGGCCAAACCGTCCCCACCATTATTGCCAATACCACAAAAGAGATGAATCTTCACCTGTGCGCCCTGCATACGCACATGTAGCCAGTTGAATATTTGAAGGGCTGCACGCTCCATGAGGTCAATACTCGAAATTTGCTGTTTATCGATTGTGGATTTATCAGCAGCATAAATCTGCTCCGCAGTAAAAAATTTCATTCAGTAAGAATTTTTGGTAATTTTTGCCAATTCCATAAAAATAATGGGAAACGTTTGATTAGCTGTCCAAAAATACTACTTTTGAAGCTTATATCGAACCATGCTTTTCAACAATTCGAACATAGCAACTTTATTTTCTTCATTGAACAATGGGTGCAATACCACCATTTTGCGTACGACCCCATTGGGGTAACAAGCTACATATCATCCTATCCCTTTTTGCGATTTATCGCCCAGAATATCTTAGTATCAGTTAATCAATATACCGCATGAAAGTATTAAAATTCGGCGGCACTTCGGTCGCCAATGCCCAAAATATAACCTTAGTAAAAAACATTGTGTCAAGTTCCGATAATGATAAGAACATTGTCGTCGTTTCTGCCTTGGGGGGCATAACGGATTTGTTATTGAAGGCCGCCGAACTTGCTGCTTTACAAGACGATACCTATAAATCCCTTTTAAAGGATATCGAGGACCGGCACTTGCAAACCATCAAGGAACTTATTCCTATCGCTTCCCAAAGCAGGATATTGAGCAAGGTCAAAAGCGAACTGAACGCCTTGGAAACCCTCTTGGAAGGTGCATTTTTAATTGGTGAATCAACACCCAAACTTTCAGATAAGATCGTAAGCTATGGGGAATTATTATCCTCGTACATCATTGCGGAATTCTTTAAAGAACAAGGCTTGGACATCGTCCATAAAGATAGCCGTGAACTCATCAAAACCAACACTGTCAATGGTAAAACCGTAGTCAATTTTAAGTTGACCAATGCGCTTTGCCAGGATTTCATTTCGGCAACACCCCATAAGATCATCGTTATGGCGGGTTTCATTGCATCGTCCGAGAATGGGGACTCGACTACCTTGGGTCGGGGAGGTTCTGATTATACGGCCGCCATAGTCGCCGCTGCGATCAATGCGGAATTATTGGAAATCTGGACCGATGTCAGTGGTATGTACACGGCTAATCCCAAACTGGTGAAGCAAGCCAAGGCGATTCCACATATTTCGTATGAGGAAGCCATGGAACTCTCTCATTTCGGGGCTAAGGTATTATATCCCCCAACCATACAACCGGTACTCGCCAAAGGGATTTCGATCCAAATAAAAAACACCTTTGATCCAGGTAATCAAGGAACCATCATAACCAAGAACAGGAATGAAAAAGGGAAAACGGTACGAGGGATCACCCATGTTGAACACATAGCCCTTTTATCGCTTGAAGGACCAGGAATGGTAGGTATTCCCGGAATATCAAAACGCTTTTTCGAAGTGCTTTTCCTATCCAATATCAGTGTTGTACTCATTACCCAGGCGTCATCAGAGCATTCCATATGTGTGGGAATTTCAGAAGCCGATGTCGTTGAGGCCGAGCAGGCTGTCAATGAGGCCTTTGAATATGAAATGAGCAGTGGTAAGATCAATCCCGTTGTGGTTGAAAAAAATCTCGCCATCATCGCCTTAGTAGGGGATAATATGAAAAGTCATCAAGGACTAAGCGGTAAAATGTTCAGCACCCTAGGTAAGAACAACGTGAACATCAGGGCTATAGCCCAAGGGGCTTCCGAACGCAATATTTCGGCGGTCATCAATAAGGAAGATGTCAAAAAAGCCTTGAATGCCCTGCATGAAGAATTCTTTGAAGAGAACATAAAACAATTGAATCTCTTTGTCATGGGGGTTGGTAATGTGGGTGGTAAATTTCTCAACCAAATCAGTCAACAAAAGAAATATCTAAAAGACAACCTAAAACTCAATGTAAGGGTTATCGGTATCTCCAATTCAAGAACTATGATCTTCGATGAAGATGGCATTGCTTTAAAAAATTGGGGCAGTCTGTTGGCCGAAGGCGAAAAAGCGGACAAATCAAAATTCTATGAGACTGTGAACACGTTAAATTATCGGAACAGTATTTTTGTCGATAATACAGCTAGTGCAGCGGTCTCAAATACCTACGGTTCCTATTTGGGAAATAGTATCTCGGTAGTAACCTGCAACAAAATCGCTTGTTCATCGGATTACGCAAATTACATGGAACTAAAGCAATTGGCCAGGGAATATAATGCCCCATTCCTTTTCGAAACGAATGTAGGGGCCGGTTTGCCTATAATCGATACCCTGAAACACCTAATCGCTTCTGGAGACAAGATTCAAAAAATACAAGCGGTCCTATCGGGTAGCCTTAATTTTGTGTTCAACAACTTCAACGATAAAACCACGTTTTTCGATGTGGTTAAACAGGCCCAGGAAGAAGGGTATACCGAACCCGACCCTAAAATAGACCTAAGCGGTATCGATGTTATGCGGAAGATACTTATCCTTGCCCGAGAGAGTGGTAATCAGTTGGAAATCGATGATATACTTAACGATTCCTTCTTACCGCAAGAAAGTTTGGACACCACCAATAATGATGATTTCTTCGCTTCCTTGAAAAAACACGAATCCTCTTTCCAAGCATTGTATCAGAAGGCTGTTGCGAATGACAGCAAATTAAAATATGTGGCCCAGTTCGAAGCGGGGAAGGCGAGTGTAGGGCTGCAACAGATTCCTAAAGGACATGATTTCTACAATCTTGAAGGCAGTGACAATATCGTATTGTTCTATACGGAACGCTATCCCAACCAACCGATGATCATCAAAGGCGCCGGAGCTGGTGCCGATGTAACCGCATCGGGGATCTTTGCCGATATCATAAGAATCGGTAACTTTTAGGTTTTAAAGAATAAAAGAAATCATTGCGAGCGCAGTTGAGATGATTTAAGTCCAGAATTTCAAGTTTTCGACTGCGCTCGAACAGACAACTTTAGTACCAACGAATGAAAAACGAACTACGAATATTCTGTCCGGCGACCATTGCCAATATTTCCTGTGGCTTTGATGTCCTTGGTGTGGCCTTGGATTCCGTTGGAGACGAGATGGTCATTCGAAAAATATCGAAAAAAGGTGTATTTATCACTACTTTGGAAGGCCAGGAACTTCCGATGGAGACTGATAAAAATGTGGCTGGGGTTGCAGGAATGGCCTTTTTGGCCGCGAGTGATTACAAGGGTGGTTTTGAAATCGAGATTTATAAAAAGATCAAGGCCGGAAGTGGCATAGGCAGCAGTGCCGCAAGTTCAACGGGCGCCGTTTGGGCCATGAACGAATTATTGGATAGACCGTTCACCACATTACAATTGGTTGAATTCGCCATGGAAGGTGAAAAATTGGCAAGCGGAGTCGCCCATGCCGATAATGTGGCCCCTGCCCTATTTGGCGGTTTTACTTTGGTTCGAAGTTATGAACCTCTGGATATTATACCCATCAATACCCCATCGGAATTGGTTGCGACGGTCATACATCCTCAAATCGAAATCAAGACATCCGATTCAAGAAAAATATTGAAAACGAATATTACCTTGAAAGATGGTATCAAACAATGGGGTAATTTGGGCGGATTGGTCGCAGGCCTTTTTACCGAAGATTATGATTTGATCGGTCGTTCCCTTGAAGACCATATTGTAGAGCCCATTCGTTCCATTCTTATTCCAGGGTTCAAAGAGGTTAAGGCCGGCGCCTTGGGGGCCGGGGCTTTGGGATGCGGCATATCAGGGTCAGGGCCTTCGATTTTCGCCTTTAGCAAAGGTAAGGATACCGCAGAAAAAGTGGCTCAAGCGATGAAAGAGGTATACCAAAAGATAGGCATTGCCCATGATGTGCATATATCCAAGATCAATAATGTAGGAATACGGATTCTAAAATAGAAAAAACAACGTCGTGTCAGTTCATATAAAATGATACCATTGCAACCATGAATTTTTACAGCCTAAACAAGAAATCCCCAAATGTTTCATTTAAGAATGCCGTGATAAAGGGTATTGCGCCAGATAAGGGACTCTACTTTCCGGAAAGCATAACCCCTTTGCCCCAAAGTTTTTTTGAAAACATTGAACGGTTGTCCAATGAGGAAATAGCCTTTACGGCCATACGGCAATTCGTAGGTGCCGATATTCCCGATACTGAACTTCGAAATATCCTAACGACCGTATTGGACTTTGATTTTCCAGTGGTTGAGATTGAAGACAATGTTGCCGCCTTAGAACTTTTTCATGGGCCCACCATGGCGTTTAAGGATGTTGGCGCACGTTTTATGGCGCAATGCCTTGGCTACTTTTCTGAAGGAGAACATACTGAAATCACAGTATTGGTGGCCACTTCGGGCGATACAGGCGGGGCCGTTGCCAACGGTTTTCTGGGCGTTGATGGCGTAAAAGTGGTTATCCTATATCCCAGCGGAAAGGTCAGTGATATACAAGAAAGACAACTCACCACATTGGGACAAAACATTACGGCCTTGGAGGTTGAGGGTACATTTGATGACTGCCAAAAAATGGTGAAAACCGCATTTTTGGACCATGATCTCTTGAACAAAATGCAACTCACCTCGGCGAACTCCATAAATGTGGCCCGATGGCTACCACAACTCTTCTATTTTCTTTTTACGTACAAACAACTAAAAAAGAAAGGCAGGGAATTGGTGTTCTCGGTTCCTAGCGGAAATTTCGGTAATATTTGCGCCGGTATGGTGGCACAACGATTGGGCATGCCCGTAAAACATTTTATAGCTGCCACGAATGTCAATGACACGGTTCCTGAATTCATGAATACGGGGGAATATCGTCCCAAACCATCATCAGCGACCATTTCCAATGCGATGGATGTGGGTGACCCAAGTAACTTTATTCGAATTCGCCATTTGTATAACGACAATTTCAACCTTTTGAAAGAAAATCTAAGTTCCTCTTCATTTACCGATGAGGCGACTAGAAAAGCGATGTTGCACATTTACAAAACCTCTGGCTACATCGCTGACCCCCATGGTGCAGTGGGTTATTTGGGCTTACAAAAATATCGTGAAGCCAACCCAGACACTTATGGTGTTTTTCTGGAAACGGCACATCCTGTAAAATTCTTGGATGTGGTCGAAGAAACCATTGGTCTTTCCTTAGACCTTCCATCCCAGATTAAAAAAGTAATGGGAAAGGAAAAAAAATCGATTAAAATTGCGACTTACCAAGCATTGAAAGCGCATTTGTTGCAGAATCATTGATCCGACTACGCGAATTTTCAATTACGCGATCGGTCAAAATTCGAGAAAAGTATTTCATCTACTTATTTTCAATAAATTTGCCCAACTAAAATTCAGTGGATATGAAGAACACGGCCCTTACCAAAACCCATGAAGCCCTTGGGGCTAAAATGGTACCTTTTGCGGGATATAATATGCCTGTTTCCTATGAAGGCGTTACGATAGAACACGAGACCGTACGAAATGGGTTGGGTGTTTTTGATGTTTCCCATATGGGGGAATTTTTGATCGAAGGCCCTAATGCCTTGGCGCTGATACAAAAAGTCACCTCAAACGATGCCTCGAAGTTGACGATAGGTAAGGCACAGTATAGCTGCCTGCCCAATGAAACCGGAGGGATAGTGGATGATCTGATCGTGTATCGGGTCAAGGAAGAGACCTATCTTTTGGTGGTCAACGCTTCCAATATCAAAAAGGATTGGGACCATATTTCAAAATACAACAAAGCGTTCAATGCTGATATGAAAGACCTTTCAGAGCATTATTCGCTATTGGCCATTCAAGGTCCAAAGGCTGTGGCAGCCATGCAAAGCTTGACATCAGTGGATCTAAGTGGTATCAAGTTCTACAATTTTGTGGTAGCCGATTTTGCGAGCATTGACTTTGTTATCATATCTGCAACGGGATATACGGGTTCTGGTGGTTTTGAAATTTATTGTAAGAATAGTGAGGTAAAACAAGTTTGGGATAAGGTAATGGAAGCTGGTGCGGATTTCGGCATCAAACCCATAGGATTGGCTGCAAGGGATACACTTCGATTGGAAATGGGATACTGCCTGTATGGCAATGATATTACCGATGAAACATCCCCATTGGAGGCAGGTTTGGGCTGGATTACCAAATTCACAAAAGATTTTGTGAACAGCGAAGCTTTGGCCAAAGAAAAGGAACATGGACCAAAAGATAAGCTCGTTGGTTTTGAATTGGAGGACCGTGGTATTCCCCGACAAGGATATGATATCGTTGACGGACAAGGAAAAACCATAGGTCATGTGACCTCAGGCACCATGTCGCCCTCTTTGGGCAAAGGCATTGGGCTTGGTTACGTACCTGTGATCTTCTCAGAAGCAGGTAGTAAGATCAATATCCAAATTCGAAAGAATGCCATTTCGGCAACCGTGGTGAAACTCCCTTTTTATAAAGGCTAAGCACCCATAAACTATGTGATGTATTTTGATGGTGGAAGGAGGAAAAAAAATATTGATATTAGGAGGAAGTGGATTTATCGGCAATGCCATCTACAGAGAACTTCGTTCATATTTTGACACCTATGGCACCTATAACGCATCACGAAGGTCCTTTGAAGACAATCAACAATTTTTCAAGTTTGACATCGAAGTAGATGATATTTTCCCCCTATTGGAAAAGGTCCGGCCGCAAATCGTTATTTCCGCCCTTCGGGGAAATTTTGCCTCACAAGTCCAAACCCATCAGCATCTGGTAGAATATGTTGCCCAAAATGACTGCAGATTAATGTTCATCTCTTCGGCCAACGTTTTCGATGCGTATAGTAAATATCCTTCCTATGAACATGACAAAACACTTTCGGAAAGTATTTATGGCCGGCTTAAGATAAAGATCGAGAATATGATGATGCGTTTGCCGACCCACAAAACAATCATTCTCAGGGTGCCCATGGTTTTTGGTAATTCATCGCCACGTATCAAGCGAATAAAGAAGCACATTTGGAACAACGAACCCATCGAAGTCTTCCCCAATTTGATCATGAATGTGACCCATGACGATAAATTGACCCAACAAATACATTATCTTATCAACCAGGATAAAAGTGGTATTTTCCATTTAGGAAGTAACGATTTGGTACATCATGAGGACTTTATCAAAGAAATCGTGACGCAAATCGGAAACCTAAGCCCCATATATAAAAGGGTATATACCACCAACGACGATCGTTATTTGGCCGTACTAGCCAAGAGTAACAAACTTCCCAAAAACCTACAGACGACCTATCAGGAAATCATAGACCATCATCTTTTACAATAATCTTGGGCATATAACACCATAGCTTTCATACCTTTAACTAAAACTAAAACCATGACTATGTTGAACGAAGCGGAAATAAAGGAACAACTTCAAAAAATCAAGGGTTGGGAATATAATGACGGTGCGTTGGAAACAACTTTCGAATTTAAAAACTTCAAGGAAACCTTCTCGATCATGACACGAATCGCATTTGAATGTGAGGCACAAAACCACCATCCTGAATGGTGCAACGTGTACAACACCCTTACGATACGATTGAGTACACATGATGCCAAAGGGGTAACCTCAAAAGATTTTAAATTGGCCCAAAGCATCGAGGAGATCATTGATAGTGAGTAAAACACATTGATCGCCAAAGTATTTTGACCCATGTAGCAAGACTTTGCACTAAGGGTAAGACTTTTGAAACCAGACACTTGCCAAATGCTACTGAATTTGTTACTTATACCTGTTAATCATGTGCTGTCACGGTCGTGTCCACTTCTTTGGTAGAGGCAATTATCACACTTTAAATTTTATTAAATTTACGGCTGTTAAATCAATACGAATAAGAAATTATGGGAAGAGCTTTTGAATTTAGGAAGGCACGTAAAATGAAAAGATGGTCCGCAATGTCAAAGGCGTTTACCCGTATTGGCAAGGACATTGTAATGGCCGTAAAGGAAGGTGGTCCCGATCCCGATTCCAATTCAAGACTTAGAGCGGTCATTCAGAATGCCAAATCGGTGAACATGCCCAAAGATAATGTTGAAAGGGCTATTAAAAGAGCTACGGATAAGAGCCTTGGTGATTACAAAGAGGTGTTGTTCGAAGGTTATGCTCCCCACGGAATAGCAATCCTGGTAGAAACGGCAACCGACAATAACACCAGGACGGTAGCTAATGTGCGGAGTTATTTCAACAAATGCAACGGCAGTTTGGGCACTTCAGGTTCCGTGGAATTCATGTTCGACCATACCTGCAATTTCCGAATCCCTGCAGAAGGTATTGATCCCGAAGAACTTGAACTTGAAATGATCGACTTTGGCGCGGAAGAAGTCTTTGTCGATGAGGATGGCATCTTGATCTACGCCCCATTCGAAAGCTTTGGAGCCATTCAAAAAGAACTGGAAAACAGGGAAATTGAAATTTTATCCTCAGGTTTTGAGCGTATTCCACAAGTGACTAAAAAACTGAGTGAAGAGGAAGCCGCCGATGTTGAAAAACTACTCGAAAAAATCGAAGAGGATGATGATGTGCAGAATGTATACCATACCATGGAAGAATAA
>NZ_JBATHS010000093.1:0-1843 GCF_049667165.1 Maribacter sp. | reverse complement strand
CCTCCTTTCGATGCGATAAAACCTGAAAAAATGGAGCGTTATACCGCTGCCAAAATCGTATTCACCAATTCGGATTTTGCCCAGCTGAAACTCGAAAGGAAATCAGGTGAAACCGATTTGAATTCCTATGCGATCTTGAGTAGCGGTGGCAAGGATAGTCTTTTGACCTATGGTATAATCAAGGAAATAGGGGAGGCCCATCCTATATTCATAAATGAAGCTGGCCGGCATTGGTTTACAGCGATCAACTCGCACAAATATTATAAGGCCACCGAACCGAATACCGCAAAGCCTTGGTGCAATAGTGATCGTATCTTTAACTGGATGGCGAAGCAGATGCCTTTTATAAAAGATAACTTTCAGCATATCCGTGCCGATATGTATCCCATTCGACTTTGGACGGTAGCGGTTTTCCTTTTTGGAGCCCTGCCCATCGTTCGTAAACGCCATATCGGAAATGTACTCATCGGAAATGAGTATGATTCTACGGTAAAGGGCAATTACGAGGGAATGACCCATTATAATTCACTATACGACCAAAGCAAATATTTCGATAATGCGCTGTCCCGATATTATAACAAGAAAGGGTGGAACATCTATCAATATTCCATATTGCGAAGTCTCTCCGAGTTGCTGATTTTGAAGGTGTTGGTAAAACGTTATCCCGAATTACAGGCCCAGCAAGTATCCTGTCATGCCGCGCATGAAGAAAATGGAAGAATGTTGCCCTGTGGCAATTGTGAAAAATGCCGACGGATCATTGGTATGCTGAAAGTACTTGATGAAGACCCTAAACGATGTGGGTATACCGACGCTCAGATTGAAAAAGGGTTAAAGGCGCTGTCGGCCCGAAGTGTCAAACAAATCGGAAGCGATGCCTCCCATTTATACTACCTGTTAGTTGGTAAAGGGTTGATCGAAAAGAACGAGCATAGCCTCAGAATGGCCAAGCCCCATCCTGAAATCTTAAAACTACGTTTCGATAATGAACGAAGTATGATGCGTGACCTGCCCCTTCATATTCGAAGACCTTTGTTTGAAATTTTAGCAAAGGACGCAGATGGGGTAGTGCAGTTGCTTGAACGAAATTGGCATACCTTTACCCCACAAAAAGAGGATTTTGAAACACCTTATTTTCTAAAAAAAAAATTATGAATACAACGAATAAAAAAACTGGTTTTCTATGGGAAGAGTTTACCTGGCCCGAGATTGAGGAATATTTGAAAACTGTTGATACGGTTATTTTGCCATGCGGGGCGATTGAGCAGCACGGACCTCATTTACCGGTCGATGTGGATTATTATGATGCCAAATATATGGCATACAAAGTGGCCGAGGCCTGTCAGGACCCAAAACCCCTGGTATTGCCCACTATTCCTTTCGGGGTTTCTTTTCACCATGATGATTTTAAGGGTACCTTAAGTGTTACCAATGATGCACTGTCTAAATTCGTTTATGATCTGGGTATGAGCTTGGCCAAAAACGGGGTCAAGAAAATCATCATCCTTAATGGACACGGTGATAATGCACCCACTTTGAGTTATGCGGCACAAATGATAACACGGGACACCAATATTTTCGTTTGCGTCGATACGGGGGAAACCAGTGATTCGGTTTTGTTGAAACTTATTGAAACACCAAATGACATACATGCTGGGGAGTTGGAAACCAGTACTACCTTGGCCATTCGCCCAGATAGCGTTCAAATGGATAAGGCCGTCAATGCAACCTTGAAATTTGGCAGTTCCTATTTAGACTTTGACGATGATTTAAGTGTAAGTTGGTATGTGCACACCCATAAGATATCGGAAAGTGGGGTTATGGGAGATGCTACCAAGGCCAC
>NZ_JBATHS010000092.1:0-2784 GCF_049667165.1 Maribacter sp. | reverse complement strand
ATCGCATCGATTTTATAGGAATCGACTATTTTCTGTTTGTTTTTATCTTTCTGTGGAATTACTTCATCAACAAGACCTATGGATTGTACTACCTTAAATCTTTCATGAAAAGGGATGACCGGTTTCTTACCTTTTTCCTTCTCAACCAATTCATCCGTAGATACCCCCACAATCAAATAGTCGCAGAGCTCCTTGGATTTTATAAGGATGTTCAGATGACCATAATGGAAGATATCGAAACAACCTGAGGTATACATTCTATTGTACTTTGCGCGATGATTTGGCTTTGCTATTATTTTAAATCCATCTATGTCAATCGTCCATTTTTTGCCGGGAACATGTGTATATAGATAATCTATGATTTTTGGGATTTCGTTCTCATTATCCATAGTTGTCGAAACTAAAACTATCCCTTTCGCTGAATGTTCTGAAACGCTCCAGTTCTTAAACTCGGTCTGTAGTTTAATCAAATCTAAATCAACCATATACTTTAAAATAAATTGACTGCAAAACTACAAAATCAAAATTCAATTACGAGATATGAAAATCAAGGTTCTTTTGTCCCATGTCATTGCTATTTCATTTATAAATAAAACAAGTAACTTTGCATATACCAAGGCGGTTGATATAAAAACGGCCTATGACAACACCAACTTATGAAAATTGTTATCCTTGCAGCAGGTATTGGTTCCCGATTGGGCAACCCTTTTCCCAAACCTTTGACCCCTTTGAACAATGGTAAGAGTATCATGGGGATGCAATTGGATAATTTGTCCCAACATTTTAATATTGATGATATCAGTATTGTTGTCGGTTTTAAAAAAGATTTGATTATGGAACGATTTCCTGAGGTCACCTACATCTACAATCCGTTCTTTGATCGCACCAATACTTCAAAAAGCCTTTTACAAGCCCTTAAAAAGAATAAGGACAAATCGGTACTTTGGTTAAATGGGGATGTGGTTTTTGATGTTGGATTATTGCAAGAACTAAATCCTTATATTAAAAACAAGCAATCTTTTGTAGCGGTGAACACGAGTAAGGTTGACGAAGAAGAAGTGAAATATACTTTGAAAAATAATTATATAGAGCAACTTTCCAAATCAGTGAAAAACGGTTTAGGTGAGGCTGTCGGAATAAATTTTATCGCTAAAAAAGACATTAAATATTTTATTGCACGGTTGGAGGAATGTGATGACAATGATTATTTTGAGCGTGGTTTGGAATTGGCCATAGCGAAAGACAATTTACAGATCAGTGCGGTTGACATATCCGCCTTTGATTGTATGGAGGTCGATTTCAAAGAGGATTTGGATAACGCAAATAACCTTTTCCGTTAATGAAAGTCATTCTTTTTTGTCAAAATGCCTATGCGTTTGGGATCATGGCGCCTATTCAGGACGTTTTTAAGGCGGCTTCCCATGAATATCTCTGGTATATTCCCAAAAAACTATTGCATGGCTTTCCCTTCAAAAAAGAAAAATTCACCACCAGCATCCTGGATTTACAATTGTTCCGAAGCGACGCTATTTTCGTCCCGGGCAATGAGGTACCCTATTACCTTAGAGGCCTTAAAGTACAGATTTTTCATGGCTTGGCCGGGGAAAAAAAGGGGCATTTCCATATTCGAAATTACTTCGACCTTTATTTGACCCAGGGGCCCTATTTCACGAAAAAGTTCAATACGTTGAGAGCGAAATACAAGAATTTCGATGTCATCGAGACGGGCTGGCCCAAATTGGACGTCTATGGTAAAAACCGTAACGCATACGATACGGATAAGGAAAAAATATTACAACACTTTGGCACGGATAAAATCGTACTTTTCGCACCCACCTTTTCCCCGAGCCTTACGTCAGCGCCCTTTCTCTTGAAAGAAATTGAAGAACTTGCCCTTAAAACGGGTTTTGTGGTCTTTATAAAATTCCATGACCTTATGGATCAGGAATGGATCGACGCCTATAAAGACCTCGACAAGCGAATTCCCAATGTCATCTTTCAAGAAGAAAAGAACATTATCAAGTTTTTACTCCAAGCAGATGTCTTGGTCAGCGATACCTCATCGGTGATTTATGAGTTTCTCCTCTTGGACAAACCTGCAATCTCATATAAGAACATCGCTGAGAACATTCAATGGGACGATTCGAGAACCTATACAAACCTCACGGAAAAAGTTCTGGATAATCTTGAAAATGATCCCTTTAAATCGCAGCGGGATATAATCAACCAAGAGTTCCATCCGTATAAGGACGGTAATTCCGCACTTCGAATGGTAGAGGTCGTGGAAGCATACGTTCAAAAAAATGGAGTCCCAGAACACAGGGATTTGTCCCTGGCCCGAAAGTTGAAAATAAACAACATGTTCGGTAAACCCATTACTGACCTCTGGGACGGAAACAAAAAGCAAAAGATCACGGCGTTGTTGATTACCTACAACGAAATCTGCAACATCGAAGCGGTATTGGAGAATATCAGCTTTGTCGATGAAATAGTCGTGGTTGACTCCAATAGTACGGATGGTACCATTGAAAAAATAAAGGAGCACCCCCATGTAAAACTCATTCAACGCCCCTTTAAAAACTACACCGACCAAAAATCCTATACCATGGAACAGGCGACCAACGATTGGATATTGTTCATGGATGCCGATGAACGGTTGACCGATTCCTTGAAAAACGAAATCTTAAAAACGGTGAATTCCGATAAGGAAGAAACAGTGGCGTACATGTTCCTTAGAACCTTTATGTTCAAGGAAGAGGTATTGCGGTTCAGTGGATGGCAAAG
>NZ_JBATHS010000091.1:0-7131 GCF_049667165.1 Maribacter sp. | reverse complement strand
TTATTTTTTAATACCTATATTTAATTCATCCCAAAAAACTTTAATAAATAACAGCCAGACTTCAATTATTTAACGAAAACCATATCATGGAACAACCCGAAGAAGTAATAAAAATGAATAAATCCTACACCATTCTTATCAGCTTGATTGTAGCCCTTGGAGGATTTTTATTAGGATTTGATAGTGCTGTAATTTCAGGAGCGGTCAAGGGCATCACCGTATATTTTGAAATGACTGATTCTATGTTGGGCTTTGCAGTAGGATGTGTCATTTTTGGTGCTATGGCGGGTAATTTATTGGCCGGACCCATGGCCGATACATTCGGAAGAAAAAAAGTACTTATAATCGTTGCAGCACTTTTTGCCATATCGGCTAGTTGGTCCGCGCTGGCAACGGGTTATACCGAATTTATCATTGCTAGGATTATCGGCGGAATAGGTATTGGTGGTGCGATTTTGATAGCTCCAATTTATATTGCTGAAATTGCCCCCCCTAAACTCAGGGGAAGTTTGGTTTCCTTTAACCAGCTGAATATCGTTATTGGTATATCAGTGGCTTACTTTTCTAATTACTTTTTGGTCAATATGGAAGGGGAAAGTTGGCGATGGATGTTGGGTGTGGAAGCGATTCCCGCGGTCATATACTTTTTGGCCCTTTGGACAGTACCTAGAAGTCCAAGATGGCTGATTCTAAAACTGAATGAAGTAAAGCTCGCTCGAAAAATACTAGTGAAAATCGGAGGGGAAGAATATGCCGAGATCACCATTTCAGAAATTCTCAGAGGACAGGCTAAAAAAGAGGATAAAGGTAAACTTTCCAATTTATTTCAAAATAAGTATGCAACGATAATGATCATAGCTTTAGGGATTGCATTCTTTCAACAAATCACCGGTATCAATGCCATCTTCTATTATGCTCCAACCATATTTGAACAAGCAGGTGGTAGTACCGATTCTTCCTTTCTACAGGCCATCGTTGTTGGTCTTACAAATTTGGTTTTTACGTTGGTTGCCATTTGGTTAATAGATAAATTGGGTAGAAAACCTTTATTGCTTATAGGCACCACATTCATGACTATCGCTTTATTGATGGCTGCTTTTGCCTTTAATAATGCAACCTATGATTTTAATGAAACGACATTGAATAAGATCAGTAACACCGAAATCAAAACAGCCTTGGCAGACTTGAAGGGTAAATCCTTTGATGGACAGGGAGCACTTTTTGAGCAAGTTGAAGCCAAATTGAATGAAGATCAATTTTTGGATTTTAAAAGAAACCAGATTACCAATTTCATACAGATCAACGCAACATTGGTCTTGATCGCTATATTACTTTATGTGGCTTCTTTCGCAATATCACTGGGCCCGGTCATGTGGACCCTTATTTCGGAGGTTTTTCCAAGTAAAATAAAGGGCATCGCAATTTCTGTGGTTGGTTTCTTCAATTCATTGGTCAGTTTCTCGGTAACCCAGGTTTTCCCTTGGGAATTATCAAATCTAGGACCTACGATCACTTTTACCATATATGCGATTCTTTCATTATGCGCAATACTCTTTGTCTATAAGTTCGTCATTGAAACAAAGGGAAAATCATTGGAAGAGGTTGAAGAAATGCTTGTCAGAAAATAATGATTGAAAATAAAACGGGTGAGCCTAAAATTAAAAGAATGAATACAAATCCAATGTACATACGAAACCAAAAAGCTGCTTTTAAAGAAGTGGAAGTAAAGGGAGAACAAATAGTTTTTGAGAATGAGAACTATTATAAAATCTCCAATAGTGATGCCATGAGACCTTTCTTTATGAGTATCGTTAGCGATTCAAACCACTGGATGTTCATCTCAAGCAATGGGGGCTTGACCGCAGGAAGAAAAGACAGCGAATCCGCTTTATTTCCATATTATACCGATGATAAAATTACCGAATCAGCAGAAATAACGGGAAGTAAAACCATACTTCAAGTTCATGCCGATGACAAGACCTATTTGTGGGAACCTTTTTCAACTAGATTTGTCGGTATATATAATACCCAAAGAAATTTATACAAAAACAACTATGGCAACAAGGTTGTTTTTGAGGAAATCAATGAAGACTTGGGCCTTACATTCAGATACCAATGGAACTCCAGTGATACATACGGATTTATAAAAAAATCCACCATAAGCAACGATACCAGCAATGCGGTTCAAGTGACCGTGTTGGACGGTATTCAAAATATTATTCCCTACGGAGTTATATCCGACCTACAGAATAGACAAAGTAATTTGGTCGATGCCTACAAGAAGAATGAATTGGAAGCAGAAGTTGGCATTGGCATATATGCACTGAGTGCCATAATTGTTGATAAAGCCGAACCTAGTGAAGCCCTAAAAGCAACAATTGCATGGTCCACTGGCATTGAAAATGCCAAATATTTGGTTTCTTCCCTACAGCTTGATGCTTTCAGAAGAGGAAAAGAATTAGAACAGGAAGTTGACATAAAGGCCGAGAAAGGCGCCTATTTTGTTTGTGCCGATATAACGTTGGAATCCAACGCCGATAGGACCTGGATGATTATAGCCAATGTGAACCAATCCATGGTGAATATCAGTGAAATTACAGCACTGATAGAAAAAAAAGCGAACATTATTCCAATACTTCAGGAAGATATTGAATTAGGATCAAGACGCTTATTGGAATTGAATGGTGCTTCAGACGCAATACAGCTGACAGCGGACAAATTGAGGAATACCAGACATTTTTCGAACACCCTTTTTAATATTATGCGTGGGGGTATATTTGATGATGGCTATCATATTGAAAAATGGGATTTTGAAAAATACATAGAAAACGCCAACAAAAAGGTGTTCAAGAAAAAGGAAGATCTTTTAAGAAATCTTCCCGAAGTATTTACACTTGGCCATTTAAAATCGTTGGCCGAGAAAGATCAAGACAAAAATTTTAAAAGACTTGCTATTGAATACATGCCGCTTAAATTCAGTAGAAGGCATGGAGACCCTAGTAGACCTTGGAACAGGTTTTCAATTAACACGACCAATGAATTAGATGGTTCAAAAATATTGGATTATGAAGGTAACTGGCGGGACATTTTTCAAAACTGGGAAGCCTTGGCGCATTCCTACCCAGAGTTCATCGAAAGTATGATCCATAAGTTTTTGAATGCAACCACTTTTGATGGTTACAATCCTTACCGAGTTACAAAAGGCGGATTTGATTGGGAAACCATTGAACCCGATGATCCATGGTCATACATAGGGTATTGGGGAGATCATCAAATCATATATCTATTAAAGTTTTTGGAATTTATTGAAGACTATTATCCTAATAAATTAGCAACATATTTCAAACAAGACCTATTTGTATATGCCAATGTACCCTATAAAATAAAAAATTACCAGGATATTTTGGCCAACCCTAAAGACACTATTGAATTTGATCACGAATTAGATCAAAGGATTGCTCAAAAGCGAACGGAATTAGGGGTTGATGGTGCCTTACTGAGAGATGAAAATTATTTTATTTATAAAGTAAATCTTGTTGAAAAATTATTGGCCACCGTACTGGCAAAAGTATCGAACTTTATTCCTGAAGGTGGTATCTGGATGAATACTCAAAGGCCTGAATGGAATGACGCAAACAATGCCTTGGTAGGCAATGGAGTATCGATGGTCACTTTATATTATTTACGACGGTTCTTGAATTTCCTTGAAGGGGTTGTTAAAAATGGATCGGGTGAGGTCAGTGAAATTTCTTTGGAACTGGCCGAATTCTTTAATAAAGTGCTTTCGACCTTACAGGATAATGAAGAGATCCTTAGTGGGAAAGTTTCCGATGCAGCTAGAAAGACAGTAATGGACGGACTTGGAACTGCAGGAAGTGATTATAGAAGCATTATTTATGAAAATGGTTTTTCAAGTGATAAAGCTGCCATAACGAAAAATGATTTGTTGCGCTTTCTTGAAATCTCAAAAAAGTACTTAGATCATTCCATTGATGCCAATAAAAGAGACGATAACTTATTCCATGCATACAATTTAATGACCATTAAGAATGATTCGGAAGTTTCTATCTCGTACTTGCCTGAAATGCTTGAAGGTCAAGTAGCTGTTTTAAGTTCCGGGTACATTTCTGGTAACGCTTCATTAGAGTTGTTGGATGCTTTAAAAGCTAGTGCCTTATTTAGACCGGATCAGTACAGTTATATATTATATCCAAACAAAGAATTACCAAGGTTTGATGTAAAAAACAATATCCCTACTAAAAATGTAGAAGCATCTGCCTTACTAAAACAACTTTTAAAAGACGGAAACAAGCAGATAGTTTTACAGGATGTCAAAGGCAACTACCATTTTAACGGTACATTCAATAATGCAAAAAGTGTAAAAGAAGCATTGTCAAAGCTTCCAACGGAACAATATGGAGAATTGATTGAAAAAGACAAAGACTTACTCCTGGATACGTTCGAAGAAATTTTCGATCACAAATCATTCACGGGACGTTCGGGAACCTTCTTTGGTTATGAAGGTTTGGGGTCTATATACTGGCATATGGTTTCGAAATTACTCTTGAGTGTTCAAGAAACCTGTTTATTGGCCGTTGAAAATAAAGAAAGTGAAGTGATCATAGGAAAGCTATTAGATCATTATTATGAAATAAACGAAGGTATAGGCGTACATAAATCACCGGAGTTATATGGTGCTTTCCCAACCGATCCTTATTCCCATACACCGGCCACAAAAGGGGCCCAGCAACCGGGTATGACAGGTCAGGTAAAAGAAGATATTTTAAGCAGATTCGGGGAATTGGGAGTATTTGTAACAAAAGGCAAACTATTGTTTAATCCTCGTTTGTTAAGAAAAGAAGAATTCTTAAAAATGGCTAAGACGTTCACTTTTACTGATATCAACAAGGAAATTAAAGAAATTGAACTGGACAAAGGATCTCTTTGTTTTACCTATTGTCAGATTCCTATCATCTACAAACTGGCGGAGAAAGAAGGGTTGAAAATAATGATGGAAGATGATTCAATTCTTGAATATGACAAATTGAGCCTTGACCTGGCAACAAGTAAGAAAGTATTTGAACGAACGGGAGAAATCAAACAAATAATAGCATCGATCAACAAATAAATTATCGGGATGAAGAAACATTTAAAAACAACCCTATTTCTTCTATCATTGATTTTTGGTTTTTCTTGCAAGAACGAAGCTCATACAGAAAGTAATCCAGATATCGTGAAAGAACAAGCAAGTTTAAGTGCAAAAGACATTCTGGGAAATCCAGAGTATTTGGCCATGTCCTATGGTGGGTATAGACATGTCGATCACGACATTGAACCCGCAATAGAAGAGCTTAAAGAGGATCTGAGAATAATGGCGGCGATGGGTATTAAAATTCTACGCACCTATAAAGTGCACTTACCGCAAGCGACTAATCTAATAAAAGCGATTAGTGAATTAAAGGAAGAAGATTCCAATTTTGAAATGTACGTCATGCTAGGCGCCTGGATCGATTGTAAAAATGCATGGACAGATATGGAGCCGGATCATGAACAAGAAAGTAAAGCTAATGCAAATCAAATTTTAGTAGCGGCCTATTTGGCAAATCAATATCCGGATATCGTAAAAGTAATTGCAGTAGGTAATGAGGCCATGGTACGTTGGGCAGCCACGTATTACGTGCAGCCGTCGGTTATCCTAAAATGGGTAAACCATCTGCAAGATTTAAAGAAAGAAGGAAAACTCCCTAAGGATTTATGGATAACCAGTTCCGATGATTTTTCTTCATGGGGCGGAGGGGATGCGAGTTATCATACCGAAGACCTTGAAAAATTGGTTAAGGCTGTAGACTTTATATCAATGCATACGTATCCCTATCATAATACACATTATAACCCTCAATTTTGGGGAGTTCCAAAAAATGAATCAAAATTGTCGGATATCGAAAAAATCGATGCGGCGATGCTTAGAGCATTGGATTTTGCCAAAACCCAATATGATAGTGTTTCAAATTATGTGGTTAGTATAGGCGTTAAGAAACCCATTCATATTGGCGAAACAGGTTGGGCAACGGTTTCTGATGGGTTTTATGGTCCTTCTGGTTCAAGGGCTACGGATGAATATAAAGAAGCAGCATACTATAACCAACTACGAAAATGGACTAACGAAGCGGGTATTTCTTGTTTCTACTTTGAAGCTTTTGATGAACCTTGGAAAGATGCCCATAATAAAATGGGCTCGGAAAATCATTTCGGATTGATTACTGTAGATGGACAGGCAAAAATGGCTTTATGGGATGCTGTTGATCAAGGTACTTTTAAAGATCTCACTAGAAATGGAAACCCCATTACAAAATCCTTTAATGGAGACAAGGCAGTACTTATGAAAAACGTAAAGTTTCCTCCTTCAGCAAAAGAAATTGCAGACAGAAAACAATGATAATTAAAAAACTAAAATTATGAAAACTATAAAGTATTCAATAGTACTCATTATTGCCATGGTTATGATAAGTTGTGATAAGAAGACAGAAGATTTAGAAGTTGAAGTTTATGAAACATCCGCAAGTGGAAATAAACTTACAAAGGTCACAGAATTCACTAATGCAGGGGATAATACTATTACGCTTAAAATAGTTCCAGAAGAGAAATTTCAAACCATCACAGGATTTGGAGGCGCTTTTACAGAATCTTCGGCCTATTTATTGAACCAATTGGGAAAAGAGAATCGTAAAAAAATCATAGATGCCTATTTTAGTTCTGAAGGAGCCAATTATTCACTTACCAGAACACATATGAATTCTTGTGATTTTTCTGTAAGCAATTATTCTTACACTCCTGTTGAAGATGATAAGGAATTAGAGCATTTTACCATTGAAGAAGATAAAGATGATTTGATCCCGTTTATAAAGGATGCTATGGCAGCTTCTACAGATGGGTTTAAAATTTTTGGGTCGCCCTGGACTGCAGCTCCTTGGATGAAAGACAATAACAATTGGGTCGGAGGAAAATTATTGCCAGAATATTATGATACTTGGGCACTTTTCTTCTCTAAATATGTGGACGCTTATAAAGCAGAGGGAATCGATATCTGGGGATTCACGGTGGAAAATGAACCTTTGGGTAATGGCAACAATT
>NZ_JBATHS010000090.1:0-2211 GCF_049667165.1 Maribacter sp. | reverse complement strand
CATAAATACGGGCGACCTAGGTAAGCTTTCCCAACCCGGGGGCATTATCTATAATATTGAACTTTCCAATGACGGACTCATGACGTTTCCCGGCGGTGTACCCATTAAAAATAAAGAAGGAAAAATCATAGGCGCCATAGGTGTTAGCGGTGGAACTATTGAACAAGATCATGAAATCGCAACTGCCGGAGCAAATGCAATCTTGGAATAATCCATACCATTCAAAAAAAGCTTAAAATTATGAATAGCATAAAAATTTCCATTCCTTTTATCATATCGCTTTTATCGCAAATATGTTTATCGCAAACCACGGATGGGCTCATGCCTTATATGCAGGATTTTAAGAGCGTATCCGCTAATAATACGGTAACGGTTACGAGTTATGAAAAAGGGGGGTCCCATTATGTATACGCAGGAGGTTTTGGAGGTATTGATATCTTCGGTTTGAACAAAGAAGGTAAGTTAACTCCTATAGGTACCCAAGCGCTTTATAAGGAAGAAGGACCCGCAAGAGGAATGGTTGCGGATCGTATTAATGGTACAGACTTTCTCTTTGTTGCGAATAAGCACGGTAATGCCATTGAAACTTTTAAGATTTTGGACAATGGAACCCTAGAACAGGTTTCCTTGACCATGGATACCGATGAAACCCACCTTGGTATTGCCATTACGCTTCAGGTTGTTCATATGAAGCAAGGATCATATCTCTTTATCGGTGGCTTGGAAGAAACACCGGGGTTAAGTAGTTTTAAAGTTCAGCCTGATGGAAAACTCACCCATGTACAATCCATGAAAGATGATGAAAAGATTTTTACGGATGGTATCATTGGCATGTTTACCCATAAAATTAAAGGCAAAACATATTTATACACAGGCGGATTTCAAGACAATGGGGTAAGTAGTTTTAGAGTGTATGAAAACGGTTCGTTTAAAAACATCAACAATATAGGGGACAATACTACAGATCGCTATTTAACAGGAGCGTACCCTGTAACCGGAGTAAAGTTAGGGGCCAATTATTATGTCATAGTAGGTCACAGACACCATAAATATTATGAGAGAGGAAGTGGTTTTATAAAAAGACCGGACTTTGTATATCATGGTGATGCTGTAAGCGTTTTTAAAGTAACTAATAAAGGGGCCTTAGTGCCTCATTCCATTTTAAAGGATGATGAAAACACCAAACTACAGGGGCAGACAAGAATTCAAATTGTTTCCGTAACGGACAACGAAGCTGTACTGGCAGTTGGTACAAGAGACGATGCCAGTATTCAACTTTGCAAATTGGACGAAAACGGAATGCTGACGCCTTTACATTATTTGGAAACCGGTTTTTCAATTTATTATGGCCTAAAGGCTCATGATATAGAGGATACCAACCTCCTAATCGCAGGGTCGAATCGGTTCGATCTAAAGAAGGTGGCAACCTACAAAATTTCTCCAAAAATCAATAGGGGCGGAAAAGTTTTAAGGCATATCGTAAACCTCAAGTATAAGGAAGAAGCCACCGAAGCACAGATTGACGAAGCGGTTAAGGCTTTTGAAAATCTTAAAAACGAAATTCCCGAAATTGCCCATTTGGAATGGGGGATCAACGATAGCAAAGAAGGGGCTAGCAAAGGTTTTACCCATACGTTCACCCTAACCTTCAAAGATGACAACGCTAGGGAAATTTACTTGTTTCATGAAGCACACATAGCCTTAGTAACTAAAATAGGGCCGCTTATAGGTGACGTTTTGGTGATGGATTACTGGACAGAACAGTAAGGGAATTTACGCAATGATATTGAACAAAAAACATTAGAAAATGAACAAAACAGCATACATTACAGGGGGTTCTAAAGGTATCGGATTAGGCATAGCGGAGGCCTTGGTAAAAGAAGGTATTCATGTCGCTATTACGGCAAGAACACAAAGTGATCTAAAGATTGCCGAAAAACATTTAAAAGCCATAGGAAAGGGAGACGTTTTGACCATTCAATCCGATGTGAGAAAATTAGCCGATGAAGAAAGAGCCGTGCAACAAGTTATTGATACCTGGGGACGGTTGGATTATTGTATTGCCAATGCGGGTATCGGGAAATTCAGCCCTATTGATGAAATGAGTGCCGAAGTATGGAATTCGGTTATCGGTATAAATTTAACGGGGGTATTCCATACCGTTAAAGCGGCTATTCCAGCGCTCAAAAAATCCAAAGGCTACATTATTAC
>NZ_JBATHS010000089.1:0-1924 GCF_049667165.1 Maribacter sp. | reverse complement strand
GAGGATAGCCAGTACCAAAACCCATACGAACAGTCGATGCATAGTTGTCTATTTTGGCTAAAGCTATAAAATGCAGTGGTAAATAGAAAATTTATTTCTTTCTATTTAGTACTTTGAATTCTTCGTAGCAACTACTTATGGCATCCAAGATCTGTAAATCGTTCGCCGTGCTTATGAAAGACTTGGAATAACTACAGTTGTTAAGGATATCCTCGATATCGACTTTTTCGATTTGAAGCAATTCGGTAAGGGTTTCCCTATCGAATTTAGAGGCAAGAAGGTCCCGTATGGCGTCATCTTCCTTGACCTGTCTTAATTTACGCATCTGATTGGGTTTTTTCCCAAAAAGGTTTCGCAACAAATCAGCAGGATTCAATATGGCCCCCAAAACTTTGGTTACGGCACTCGGATTCTTTTTACCGGCTTCATAGCCCACGTTCAAACCTGAGATACTGTACTGATATGCAGTATTGATCGGCATGTTCTTGACATCGATCTCAAGGTAACCCGTTAGTTGATACGGACGCACGATGACTTCTTCCAGAGCATACGCCAATTCTGTCAGGGCAATCTTGGTATCCTTGAACTTGAACATATCATTGGTGACCCTGATTTTCTGTGATTTAAATCCGAGATAGGAAAAGTATAGGGTGTCATTGACAGCCGCAGTTATTGAAAACTCCCCATTGCCATTGGTAATCGTGCCTGTCACCTTGTTCAAGTTAATGACATGAACACTTTCCAAAGGCCTATCTGTCTGTGCGTTCACTACGATGGCACTGAAAGGTTGGCCCTCTGCTTCGTTTTCTTGGGATAGCCCCATAAAACCAATAAGTAGAAAGGCCAGGGTAATACGTTTTATCATGGGTCTAAAATCCGAATTATTGGGTACTAATCAAAACAAAAATTAGAAGGATGTGTTTTTTTAATATACAATTAACTAAAAGAAATCACTTTTACGCTTACTCCTTCTTTTTCCTGAAAAACTTGCATTACCCCCAGCGGATTTTTTATCCCTTCTTTTTCCGGAAGTATTTCGATCTCGTCCTTTACCACTGGAATAGCTGCGGTCTTTACCTCCACTTCTTTTTTTGTCCCTGCCACTGCGACCACCGCCACCGCCGGGACTTTTAGAAACCTCGACATTCACGAATCGGCCATCGACCTTGAATTCCGTAAAAGTCGAAAGTATTTTCTCGGTAACTTCAGCATCGGTGTTGAAGAAGGAAAAGCTATCCTTGACGTCTACTTTGAAAACATCGTCCTGTCCTAGATCAACGGTATCGCGAATGAAGTCCTTCAAGGACATCCAGTCATACCCGTCCTTTTCGCCAACATTGATGAAGTAACGTACTGAGCCACTGGTAGGCATTTCACCGCCACGTTCGCGTCTTTCACCTCTGTCAGAGGAGGCATCAGCAGTATTTAAATCACGGGTTTTGTTATAGTAATTAAAGAAACGGGTAAATTCTACAGAAATGATTTTCTTTATCAATTCTTCACGGTCTATGCCTTGAAATACATCGTTGATGGCGGGTAAATAATTTTCGACCTCTTCGTTTATTTCGGTATCCTTAATTTTATTCGCTAAATGATAAAGCTGTATTTCGCAGATCTCCATTCCAGTAGGGATCGTTTTTTGAATGAACGTTTGCTTTATCATGTTTTCAATGGCCTTGATTTTACGGGACTCACTGCGGGTGATAATGACCATGGATATGCCTGATTTACCTGCGCGACCTGTTCGGCCACTGCGGTGGGTATAGGTTTCTATTTCATCGGGCAATTGATAGTTTATGACGTGTGTAATATCATCCACATCGATACCTCGGGCCGCTACATCGGTGGCAACCAACATCTGTATCTGTTTTTTACGAAAGGAGTTCATGACCAAATCCCTTTGGTTCTGACTAAGATCACCGTG
>NZ_JBATHS010000088.1:0-20169 GCF_049667165.1 Maribacter sp. | reverse complement strand
TAGATTAGGATATTTACACACATTATCGATAAAATGTTACATAATTATGTAATGTAAATTTTGAGAACTTATTGATGATATTTATCATGTTCTTAGATCCCTATTGCTTTTTATCTTTACTTTAATTTTCCAATGTTGCCCCCATTGCTTATAATCTTAAGTGAACTTTCTATTCAGTAAATAATCATTATACCTTAAATCTCAATGAATAGGTTTAACAAGGATTTTTTGGATAAACTCGGGGACTTCAATTTCGATGTGTTGGAAAAAAGTAAAAACTCTATTTACGCCCTATCCAAAGATTTAAAGATTATTTATTTCAATCCCGCTTGGTTTAAGTTCGCTGACAAAAACGGATTTGAAAAATCAGCGGCACATCAAACAATTTTGGGCACTTCTGTTTTAAACTCGTTTGGGGGAATCCGATTAAAACTATACTTTAGAAATAAGTATAAAAAAGCAATACGAACGGGCAAAGTTTGGCACCATCAATATGAATGTTCCAGTAAAAAGAAATATCGTTTTTTCCATCAAACAGCGTATCCCTTACCGAGCAAGGAAGGTCTCTTGATTGTACATACCGAAATGTTTAAATTACCGATGGATAATATGAACCGTGAAACGTTTCGAGCCATTGAACATAGATATTTTAATGCCGAAGGGCGCATTCTGCAATGCAGTAATTGTAGGCATACACAACGGGCGGATAATCCAGAATTCTGGGATTGGGTACCTACTTGGGTAAAAAAACTACCTGCCAACCATAAATTGACCATTTGCCCTACATGTGAGCATCTGTACAATGATTAAATTGAGCTTATGCGAACTAAAATGTGCGCCTAGTTTGCCATCGGGGTAACAACTATACTTCTAAACTCAACAGGGCCATGATCTCCTTGTATCAGAAAAGATCCAGGCTCAGCCTCATTATTTTCTAATGCCCCACCTGTCATTCCTGGGATGATCTGGTCGGTAATGATCTCTTTGCCGTTCGCAACAATGGTTACACGCCTCCCGATCAAGGTAATATCGTATACCTGCCATTCGCCGGCCGGTTTGGCAACCATTTCATTTGGGGTAAGGAAACCGTAAATACCACCAAAATAAATACTTGAGGGCTCTAAACCAATATTATCGGCAATCTGTACTTCATACCGACCACGTAGGAAGATGCCACTATTACTTCCTTGTGGGTAGCGAAATTCTATATGCAATTTAAAATCACTGAATTTTTCATCAGACACCAAATTAGCGCCAGATTTTTCACTTGTTAGGATACCATTTTTCACAACCCATTGATTTTCGCCCATGGCATGCCATCCATCTAAATTCTTACCATTAAAAATGGCTCTGGGAGCTCCCCAAACCGGACTGTCATTATGACTTAATTTTGGAGCGCGGATTCCTGTCCAAGTATATTTTTTACCATCGGTGTAGACCATGGTACCTTTGAGTGTGTCCCCTTCTAGAGCTCCCTCGAATATCATATCGCCCTCACCGGGTTCCCATTGTGGGGGTATCGTAAAACTGAATTTACCGTCATTCGTCTTGACTTCTGCGACGGGTCTTGCACTCCCAAAGGCATATACAAAACGTCCGATAAGTGTTTTATTCCCCGAATGACTTATCTCAAGCCAAGAAGGCAATTGTTTACCTTCCTGCAAAATTGTTAGGTTCCAACGCCCTTCCAAAGGGTTGGTTTCTTGTGAAAAAATAGTACTTGAAATTACTAGAAGCAGTAGCGTTAAAAATGTTTTTGGTGTTTTCATTGTAGTATGTATGAATTTATTTAATCTAATAATATTTGTATCCTATTGTTCTCTACAACCTTCCCTACGACGGGTATCAATCAAATAATTGATTTTCCAGTCCTCGTCTTCCTTGAATAATTGAAACGAATTTACACCACAATGGCTGAATGTACCATTGTACCAAAACTCATAAGGGGTCCATGCATTTGCCATTGTACCATCAATCTGTATGTTGAATGACAAGATCTTCTCTTGAAAATTTATGGAATCCGGTATACTCGATATGGAATTTAAAAATTTACTGAAATCCTCTGTACGTAAGGCGATTTTACTGTTTTTTCTGGCATCGATTGTCTGGGTAATTATTTGATCCGAAACAGTCTTTTTTATGAGTACGGTGTCTTTGGCATGGAAGCCTTCAAAAAAAGTTTCTATGGTTTGCCGAACTATTGCCTCATCACTTTCTTGGGCTGCTAGGTTCACAAACAAAAGAAGCAACAAAAACGGCATAAATTTTTTCATACCCATCTTAATTCCTTCAAAAATAAGTTAAAATCGGCAAAGAACAATCGTAGTCATAAACATTCTAAAAATCATAGGCCACCAGCCCAAAACAGCCACAAAATCATTACTTTTATCGCTCTTAAATAGAATTCGATGTCAACAGCCAAAAAAGAATATAAGAGAATAACCGTTAAATCGCTCATCGACATGAAAAATAACGGTGAAAAAATCTCCATGCTCACCGCTTATGATTACTCCATGGCAAAAATCGTGGATGCAGCCAATGTCGATGTAATCCTTGTAGGGGATTCTGCCAGTAATGTGATGGCGGGCCATGAAACTACATTGCCCATTACCTTGGACCAAATGATCTATCATGCCTCTTCGGTAATAAGGGCTGTGAATAGGGCCCTTGTGGTAGTCGACATCCCCTTTGGAAGTTACCAAAGTGACCCGAAGGAAGCCTTGCGATCCGCTATTCGCATCATGAAGGAAAGTAGGGCCCATGCCGTAAAGGTCGAAGGGGGGGAGGAAATAAAGGAATCGGTAAAAAGAATATTGAATGCTGGTATACCCGTAATGGGCCACTTGGGATTAACCCCACAGGCAATCTATAAATTCGGCACCTATACCGTTCGTGCCAGGGAAGAAGACGAGGCTGATAAATTAATTGCCGATGCCCAATTATTGGAACGTTTGGGGTGTTTTGCCATAGTTCTTGAAAAAATACCGGCCGAACTGACCAAAAGGGTTTCTGAGAGTCTTTCGATTCCTACCATTGGTATCGGAGGCGGCAAACATGCTGACGGACAGGTACTTGTAATACACGACCTATTGGGCATGACCCACGAGTTCAATCCCCGGTTTCTTAGACGGTATATGAATCTTTATGAGGATATGGGCAAGGCCATCTCACAATATGTCGATGATGTTAAGAGTAGGGATTTCCCCAATGACGAAGAGCAATATTGATACATAATATGATTCACTAGTACCAAGAATATGCTGAAAAGACTGAGTATAATACTCTTTGTTTTAATGAATGTCGGATGCGATCAATTGTCCAAAGACCTTGTTCGCAAACATGTTGAACCTCTCGACTATATTCAAGTTGTCAATGACAATCTGATTTTGACGAATGTCGAAAATACAGGGGCCATGCTTGGTTTTGGACAAGGCTTCCCTCCTATTCTTAAAACGATATTTCTAAAAGGGTTACCCTTGATCGTGTTATTGATCTTATTTTTCAGAATGATACAAAATACGAATCTCAACCGTTGGATGGTACTTGCCTTTGCTTTTGTTATCGGTGGAGGAATGGGTAATTTGATAGATCGTATTGCCTATGGATCGGTAACGGACTTTTTTCAGATTAAATTGGGGCTTTTCAAAACGGGTATTTTCAATATGGCCGATGTATCGGTCACTATCGGGGTTTTTCTTCTCCTGTTTTTGACCCTTCGGTATAGGAATTTATCCATTTAATGATGTCGAAAACCCTATCAACATCAAAAAACCTTCAAATCCTATACGAAGATAACCATCTGATTGCGGTCAATAAGCGACCAGGTGACATTGTACAGGGCGATAAAACCGGTGATTTACCCCTGAGCGAAATCGTAAAAGCCTATATCAAGGAAAAATACAACAAACCCGGAAATGTTTATTTAGGGGTCGCCCATCGATTGGACCGACCGACTTCAGGGATTGTGGTCTTTGCAAAAACCTCAAAAGCCTTATCACGATTAAATAAACTATTCGCCGAAAAAGAGGCGAAAAAAACCTATTGGGCCGTGGTGAAAAATTGCCCGCCTAAAAACCATGATTGCCTTACACATTGGCTACTTCGAAATACCAAACAAAATAAGTCCTATGCCCACAACACGGAAGTAAATACGAGTAAGAAAGCGGTTTTGGAATACCGAATGTTGAAGAAATTGGATCATTATTACTTATTGGAAATCGATTTAAAAACAGGACGTCATCATCAGATCAGGGCCCAGTTGACCGCCATAGGATGCCCCATTAAAGGGGATCTTAAGTATGGTTTTGACCGAAGCAATAAGGATGGTAGTATTCATCTGCATGCACGAAAATTATCGTTTATACATCCTGTACAAAAAGAAACCCTCGAAATTATCGCCCCTGTACCCAACGATCCAATTTGGAACGCTTGTTGATGTTTTTTCGTTACATTTAGTTCCTAAACAAAACACGATACCATGATCAAAAGAACACTTTTTATTTTTACCCTTATGCTTTCAGTTTCTTGTGGAAGCTATAACTCCATCGACACCTTCTACAACACCCACAAAAATGATAACCAGGTAACTGCCATACGTGTTCCCCAGTTTATGCTCACATTAGTAAGTGGCATATCCCCAGAAATGCAATCACTTGTTGGAAATACCAAAGATCTGCGCTATATGCGATTCCCCAGCGCGACTCCTGCCAGGACAGAGTTTCTGAACAAACAAATGAATGGTATTACGGGTAATTCCTTTATTGAGGTATTTCGTAAAAATGATGAATTGAAACGAAATGTAATATCCATTCGTGAAAAACGAAATAGCGTAAAGGAGATATTGATTTATAACAATGACAACCTTAATGGTTCATTCCTTTATTTTAATGGTGACTTCGACCCCGTGAAAGTCAGGGAAATGGCCAGGAACAATGAGTTTGGTACCATGGGCGATGGATTGATAAAACAATTCAGTCAGGAAACGCCAGGCATAAGCCAGCCTTAATGGTGTTGGTACCATGGGCATGGCTCCCTTTATCCAGAGGTTCTGATACTTTCGATGACCACAGATCCCAAAATGAACAAACCGCCTATTAGGGTGGTAATGGTAGGAATTTCTGATAAAAAAACAGCACCGATGAGAATACCATACACGGGTTGTACACTGCTCATGATACTTACAGAGGTCATTGAAAAATGTTTGAAAGTCAATAAGAACAGGGTATGGCCAATAGCCGTGGTCACAACGGCCAACGCGATTATTCCTTCCCATTGTGATAAGATGGTCCGTGCATCAATAAAGAATAAAGTAGGTAATAATAATAATCCTATGATACCGGTCTGGTAAACCATTAACATAGAACCATGATAATTCGCTGCTTTCGATTTTAATATAATATTCCGCAACGCGTAGAAAAAGGCCGACATGATTCCCATCATCAAGGCCATTGTGGTCGTGTTCCCAAAATCCGAATCGGGGGTCAAAAAATAAATACCACATAGGACCATAAGGCCCAATAGAACATGTATTTTTTGGAATTTGGTCTTGAGGATCAAGGGTTCCAAAAAGGCCGTGATTACAGGATAAGTGAAAAGAGAGAGCATCCCTAAGGCGACATTCGACATTTGAAGGGCGTAAAAATAGGTCAACCAATGCAAACACATCAATACGCCACTTAAGAATATTGGCACCCTGTCACCAGCGCGTATACGCAGGGAAATCCTTTTCCATCGGCAATACAGGAGTAAAAGTAAAAATGCCACTATTCCCCTCGACGCAATGGTGACCGGTACAGGTAATTGAACGTACCTTCCCAAGGCCCCCGAAGTGCTGATAAAAAGCATTGCCAAGTTTATTTCTAGAAGATGGGAAAGATGCTTTTTATTCCTCAAACCGGCATTTATCTTGTATGTTGCATCGCCTTTTCCCGAATGATCTGGGCCACCGGTTTATTTTCCAAATGGCTTTCCAACCATGACAGTATATCCAAATAAAGGAACGCCCTTTTTTCATAAGGGTGATGTTCATACTTTTTAAGTTGGTTATACAATTTTTGGAATTCATTTCGAAGATCGCTCGGGTAGATGTTTCCAAGGTTTCGCAAAAACTTTATCATCTCTTTCTGAACGGCATGAAGATCGTTCATTTTCAACAAAAATTTATAGGTGCTTTTCAGTTGAAGTTCCATGTGATAATCCATCCCTGCCTCATAATGGGCCACCAAACTCAAGACCCGGGCAAAACACATAAGGTCTTCACGCATTTTCAGGTTTTTATTATCGATGATTTTCTTCAAGTACAAAATACAATTTTTGTTATCTCCATTCCCAAAATATAGGCTGGCGATCTTATAATATAAAACCATGATATGGTGCGCATCCAACCGATCCCTGTGTTTATTGATTCCATACTCAATAATCTTGACCAGATATAACCCTTGGCTAAAAGTGCCCTCCATAAAATGGAGATTCAATTTATTCGCATTTATATAGAGAAAGGCCAGTGAGGCAATGTTATCATTTTTGGGGAAACCCTTTGCCTCAACCCTCTTTTCCAGACGTTGAAGGGTCTCCTTAAACTGGGAACTGTACTTTACATAGAACAACGATTCAAGCAAATAATGATTTCCTTTCAGGAAAAAAACGGGGTTCAGTTGGATCATTTTTTCATTCTCATAAAAAAGATCGACCCATTTATTGGCGTATTTATAACAGGAGAGAAAATCCTGAATCAAAAAACTATACCACAAATAGGCTTTATAAAGCCACAATTTTTCACGAAATCCGAGCTCTTCAATTTTGTATTTGGGTAATTTGTTCTTAAAATAGGTCTTCACCATTTTTAAATCCTCATCATTGCGAACGTACCCTACCTTGAGCATTAGACCATAAAGCTGTAATGATAGGTTTGAAAGCTTGCTGGTCATGACATTCTGTTCCGATAATTGCTTGGCCTGTATTGCCAATTCATCAGCCCGATCCGGAATGCTTCTGGTGATGTATTGAGTCTCGATGACCTTCTCGAGTTCCACAATCTCATAGGCTATGTTCTTTTCCTCATTTTCAATGGCGATGTATTTGGTTTTATCCAAAATTTTCAAACTCTGTTTATAAAGTCCTTTTTGATAGAGTATGGTCGCAAAATCCAATTGTTCCCGCAGTTGCACCCTGATATTCTGATTTACGGGATTTAACCGCAGGCTTACGAGAATCTGTTTGTATAAATGGGCCTTTAGATTGGAAAGTTGTGATTTTGTGACAATTCCACTATCCATGATCACCTTTTCATCATACTGCTTTGATTTGTCCAATAAATTGAATAAAGCCAAAAATTTTGCATCGGTATTCACTCCCAAACGTCCAACATATAATTTAAATTGACGCTTTTCTGACTTGGAGAGCGATTTTACCAGAACAAACAAAGCATCTTTATGCGCATTTGTCATCGTAATATATATAGTTTAAATTGTTGTATATTAACACTTTAGATAAGCCAAAAAGTTACTTAACGTTGTAATAGCAAACCTTATATGCAATTCAGTTGCGCGATTGGCCATATATTCGTAAATGGCTAGTAAAACTACGTAAATATAATGAGTAAAGACATAGTACAAATTTTTGATACCACCCTGCGTGATGGGGAACAGGTTCCGGGATGTAAATTGGATAAGGAGCAAAAACTGGTCATCGCCAGGCGTCTCGATGAACTTGGTGTGGATGTTATCGAAGCAGGGTTTCCCAGGTCGAGCCCTGGGGATTTCAAGTCGGTGATGGAGATAGCCAAAGTTGTGAAACACGCGACGGTCTGTGGGTTGACCCGCGCCGTGAAAAAAGATATCGAAGTTGCGGCCGAAGCCTTAAAACCGGCAAAGACACCTAGAATACATACAGGTATCGGAACTTCTGATTCCCATATAAAGCATAAATTCAATTCGAATCGGGAGGCCATTATCGAACGGGCTGTCGGTGCTGTTCGTTATGCAAAGACTTTCGTTGAGGATGTGGAGTTTTACGCTGAGGATGCGGGTAGAACCGATAATGACTTCTTGGCAAGGGTATGTGAAGCCGTAATAAAAGCGGGGGCCACGGTATTGAACATCCCTGATACTACAGGGTATTGCCTCCCTGAAGAATATGGTGCCAAAATGAAGTACCTTAAGGAAAATGTTACAGGGATCCATAAAGCGATTCTTTCCTGCCATTGCCACAATGATCTGGGATTGGCAACGGCCAATTCAATTGCCGGGGTCATTAATGGAGCACGTCAGATTGAATGTACCGTCAATGGTATCGGTGAGCGGGCGGGCAATACCTCATTGGAAGAAGTGGTCATGATTTTAAGACAACACCCTTACCTTGGCTTAGACACCAATATCAATAGCAGATTATTGTATGATACCAGTCTTATGGTTTCTGACAAAATGGGAATGGTAGTACAACCGAACAAAGCTATTGTAGGCGCCAATGCCTTTGCCCATAGTTCTGGTATACACCAGGATGGAGTCATAAAAAATAGGGAAACCTATGAGATTATGGATCCTGCAGATGTTGGTGTAAATGAATCATCGATATTACTTACCGCTAGAAGCGGCAGGGCTGCCTTGGCCTATCGGGCGAAAAAAGTAGGCTATGAACTTACCAAAGTTCAATTGGATTTGGTCTATCAAGAGTTCTTGAAATACGCGGATAGGAAAAAGGAAGTTGTCGATAAGGACATCCATGAAATCGTCGAAAAGAGTAATATCAAAATTGAAAGCATTTCTTAAATGAAATTGAATATCGCTGTTTTAGGTGGAGATGGTATTGGACCAGAGGTAATAGCCCAGGCCGTAAAATGTCTGCAGGCCGTAGAAGAGAATTTCGGTCATGAATTTTCGTTTTCTGAAGGATTGATCGGTGCGGCCGCTATGGATAGAACAGGAAATCCTATTCCAGAGGAAACCCTAACCCTTTGTAAAAATTCAGACGCCATACTTTTTGGCGCCATTGGCACGCCAGAATACGATAATGACCCAAACGCCAAAGTTCGTCCTGAAGACGGACTTTTATATTTACGCAAGGAATTGGATCTTTTCACTAATATTCGCCCTGTTAAAGTATTCCCGGCTCTTATAAATAATTCTCCAATAAAAAGAGACGTCATCACAGGAACTGACCTAGTAATCTATCGTGAACTTACCAGTGGTATTTATTTTGGGGAAAAGAGTTTAAGTGCTGATGGCACAGTGGCGATAGATGTATGTAGATATACCGAAGAAGAAATAAGCCGTGTAGCCCATATGGCTTTTAAAGCAGCCAAAAAAAGGAGAAGAAAATTAACCTTAGTCGATAAGGCCCATGTATTGGAAACCTCAAGACTATGGCGAAGGGTCGTTACCGAAGTTGCACAAAGTTATCCAGAGGTAGAATTGACCTGTATGTATATTGACAATGCGTCAATTTTAATGGCACTAAAACCAACTTCTTTTGATGTTATCTTGGCGGATAATATGTTTGGCGATATACTGTCTGCCCAATGCAATGTGCTTATTGGCTCATCGGGCTTATTGCCTTCTGCTTCAATAGGTACTGAAAATGCTATGTTCGAACCAATACATGGTTCATATCCACAAGCGAAAGGCAAGGATATTGCAAATCCTATTGCCGCAATATTAAGCGCTGCCCTCCTTCTTGATCATTTTGGACTTAAAGAAGAGTTCCATTCCGTTGTGGCAGCCGTTCATAAATCATTCAGGAAGAAGATAGTGACCATAGATATTTTGGGTAGTACAAAATACGGAACATCGAGTGTTGGGGACTTTATCGCAAAGAATATCGTCGATGTAGATGACATCCTGAACATCAATGATGAGAATATAGGCCTAGGCCAATCAACGATTATTTAGCAATCATACCGGGCCCATCACCAATTGCTGCCACATTAGCAAAAGCTTTCTTAAACTATGCTTAGATGCTATCGGTTCATCAACCAACCTATTAACCGGTTCGAATTTAAAACAAGTCTCCCCATTTATATTTAGGAAGCAAAATCCTTCAAGGGCTTATACATTATGGTATTTTGCACCTGTTTTTGGATAAACAAGTGACTATAAACCATCCGATTTTCACTAAATTTAAATGTATTTGTATTGGCTAGGTAAAGAAAAACAACCTACATAAAAAAATAAAAACAAATCAATTGCCACAGTATTGAATGTATTACTTCATTGTTTTATCTTTACCAGCTTTAAATACAGCCAATGAACATTTCTTATAACTGGTTAAAACAATTTCTCAAAATAGAATGGGAGGCAAAGAAAACCGCGGAGCTTTTAACCGATTTAGGATTAGAAGTGGAGGGTATTTCACATTACGAGACCGTCAAAGGCGGGCTTAAAGGCGTTGTTGTGGGCCATGTGATTACCTGTGAACAACACCCTAATGCCGACCGCCTAAAATTGACCACTGTTGATATTGCCCTAGAAAATCCCGTTCAAATCGTCTGTGGGGCTCCCAATGTCGCCGTGGGTCAAAAAGTACCTGTGGCCACTATTGGAACTACCTTATTTACTAAAGAAGGGGAAGCATTTGTTATTAAGAAAGGAAAGATACGCGGTGAAGAAAGCCATGGGATGATCTGTGCCGAAGATGAACTTGGGCTTGGTGCCAGTCATGAAGGCATAATGGTTTTAAGCGATGTCTTGCAACCCGGAACTCCATGTTCAGAGGTATTTGAATTGGAAAATGATGAGGTTTTTGAAATAGGCCTTACCCCGAACCGAGCCGATGCGATGAGCCATTATGGCGTTGCACGTGATTTAAAAGCAGGACTGAAACAAAAGGAGGTTGCAAAAGAAATGATAACGCCTTCAACCAGCCATTTTCATATTACGAACAGGTCCCTAAAAATAGACGTAATGGTTGAGGACAACACCTTAGCGCCTCGATATTGTGGGGTTACCCTTAGCAACTTGATCGTACAACCTTCCCCGAATTGGTTGAAAGACAGGTTAAGGGCTATTGGCCTTAGCCCCATCAACAATGTGGTTGATGCCACCAATTATGTATTGCACGAAATGGGGCAGCCACTGCACGCCTTCGATGCCGATCGAATTTTTGGAAAAAAGATCATCGTCAAAACATTGCCCAAAGGGACTAAATTCATGACCCTAGATGGTGTTCAAAGAGAACTCCATCAAGATGACCTTATGATTTGTGATGCGGAAAAGCCCATGTGTATCGCAGGTGTTTTTGGAGGTATCAACACAGGTGTTACTGAAAATACCAAGTCCATTTTCTTGGAAAGTGCCTATTTTGACCCGATTACGATACGAAAAACCGCCAAAAGACATGGATTGAATACCGATGCTTCCTTCCGTTTTGAACGGGGTATCGATATTGAAAATGTGGAATATTGCCTAAAACGGGCAGCACTATTGATCAAAGAAATTGCCGGCGGTGATATCACCTCTGATGTTGTCGACCTTTATCCGAAAAAGAAAAGCGATTATGAAGTCTTTTTGACATTTGACAAAATCGACAACCTTATTGGTCAAAAAATACCAAGGGACACCATTAAATCCATTTTGGCCTCCCTCGAGATCAAGGTAAAGAATGTGACCGAATCAGGTATGGGGTTGGTAATACCTTCCTATAGGGTGGATGTGCAGCGGGAAGTGGACGTCATTGAGGAAATCTTGCGGGTCTATGGGTATAATAATATCGCTTTCGGTGATAAATTGAATGCTTCAATTGCCCCTATTTCAAAATATGAGGATTATAATCTACAGGATATCATAGGGGACTTTTTGGCTGCAAGGGGTTTTTATGAAATCATGACCAATAGTCTTACTTCCCCCGATTATGTAGAGGCAATCAAGGAGTTAAAGAGCGAACAATCGGTAACAATCTTGAATCCCTTGAGTACCGAGTTATCGATACTGCGTCAAAGTATGTTGATGAACGGTTTGGAGACCTTATCATATAACATAAATCGTAAAAACAAAAATCTTCGCTTCTTTGAATTCGGGAAGACCTATCTTCATGATAACGACAAGCATGTTGAGGACAAACACCTAAGTCTTTTTGTTTCAGGTGATCGGAATAATGCAGGATGGGCTTCGCCAGCGAAACAAACAGACTTTTTCTATTTCAAATCGGTAATCGTGAACATTTTAGTGCGATTGGGTATTTCGAATATTGGTTCTAAACCCATCGAAAGCTCCTTGTTTTCAGAAGGATTGATATTCACTTGCAATGAACGGGATGTCGTTCAATTTGGGGTCGTAAATTCGAACCTGGCCAAGCAATTTGACCTAAAACAAGAGGTCTTGTATGCAGATTTTAATTGGGACGCCATTATTGAAATGGTGCCCAAGTCTGAAATAAAATTCAGACATATTCCCAAATACCCAGAGGTAAAAAGAGATTTTGCCTTGTTATTGGATGAGCATATTGCGTTTAAAACCATACATGACATTGCGTTCAATACGGAACGAACCCTTTTGAAGAACGTCAATCTATTTGATGTATACACAGGAAACAATCTTCCCAAAGGCAAGAAATCCTATGCGGTAAGTTTCACCTTGCAGGATGAAAAAAAGACACTGACCGACAAACAGATCGACAAAATAATGGGTAAGCTTCAACAGCAGTACGAAAGTGAACTGGGTGCCGAACTAAGGTAAAAAATTGATATTACGAGGTAAAATCACACTATCGATCTCATGAATGATACCGTTACATTGATTTACATCGGCCGTTGTTATCCGCGCAGAATTCCCATAACTATCGGTTAATATGATATCTATACCTTCTATGGTAGCCGATAGGGATTCACCTTGTACGGTCATAAAAGTTGCTTTTCCCCCTCCCCTACATAATGCCTTAAGTATTCTGGAAGCGGTAAATTCACCAGCAATGATATGGTATCGTAAAAGTGCCTGTAAAACACTTTTATTTTCGGGTGCGAACAAGTCAGGTACTGTGTCAGAAAACAAAGTTTCCAATGCCTTATCAGATGGGGCGAAAACGGTAAATGGCCCATCGAAGTTCAATACATTATCCAAACCCGCGGCTTTCATGGCCGCCGATAGGGTGTCATGAGTACCGGAATTCTCAGTGTTCCAAATTATGGATTCCCGAAAATCCATAGCCAACAAGTTGTGCTCGGTACTGGAAGAATGATCTTGGGCAGAGGCAAAAAAGGTCAAAAAAAGAGTCAGTAAGGCCAATGGGGGGACATAACATTTCATTTAGGTTCTAATTTAGGGCTTGATAGTAAATCATCGATGAAATGCATCGAATGATCGGTAATATACAACAAAAGCCTGTGTTCAACCCTATCCCTGCGTGCGCTTCATAGAAATTAACATATTTTTAACAAATCGGATTTAACATTCAAAAATTTGATAAATCAGTAATTTGTTTAATTTTGGAAGTATCGATAATACACTTGCTATGATATTAGAGAAAACAAATTTAAAGAAGGTGCTGAACCAGGTAAAAACCAAGGATCTCGAACATATCGATATTTTGGAGCAAATCAAGCACATCTTCGAGACCGATCAAAGCCACAAGGACAGAATTGAACAAGATCTATTAAATGGCCGTCCCACGACAGAAAATCAATTCAACATTGATCTTTTGGCTGCCGAAAACATTTATCACATTGATCATATTCGTAAAATCTGTACCGACTACCGCCTTCGATTCTTGGATTCGAAATATTTCAAGGGTGATATTCCGAAAGAAGCGATTTCTGAGATACAACGGCTTGAAAAGGAGCATGGAACCGTTTTTACAGGGTACAAGATAGTTGCCCCTTCGAAGCTTTTCAAATTAAAGGATAAGGATGACCCCTTATTGTTCGTTTCCATGGGGAATGATTACTTTTATTTCATCCACAAATGGGGCAATGACCTTCACCCCTTGCGAAAAGCATTAATGTGGCCCTTTAAGAATATAGTGAACCTTGCCCTAACGGTATTTGTACTCAGTTATTTGCTGACCTTACTTATACCTATGGGTTTGTTTACGAAAACAACCACGGGGTATGAATTTATATTATTGTTCCTATTTATATTCAAAATGTCTGTTGGCATAGTTGTTTTCTACATTTTTGCCAAAGGAAAGAACTTTAACCATGCTATTTGGAACAGTAGGTATTTCAATTATTGAATGGCAATGGAAATTTAGTTTTGATAGAAAATTTGACAGGGAATCCCGTTGATGTTCAGGTTATCCAAAAATTCAGGATCAGGCTCCAGTTGTATCCGTAGTAGTCCACCTTTGTTTACATCATCCTTTTTTTGATAGCCTATGAGCATAACTTTGTTCACATCATCATAACCGACCATAGTGGTTTCTCCGATGTTAAACTCAAATTCCAATTGCGAAGCCGTAAGAAAGTTTTCGTAATAGTATAAAAGTGCTAGATTATTGGAAAAATCATAAATTGACGGGATTCCAGAATATTCAGCTTCAGGTCTAATATAGAAAAGCCTTCCCGCACCATCAAAAGAGTTGGATTTGGAACCGAAAAACAAAGGTTCCTTACCGTCTTCATATCTTATATACTGCATATTCATGGTAGTGCTGTTTAAAACCGTATGCAGTTCTTGGTAGGCGATGATCATATTTTGATGGGTATCGGCAAAAATCCGTTCCACATCATACCCCAGACCTATTTCATGGATGACCGTTTGTGATACCATATCGAATACTGAGAGGGCATTCTCATTGGTAATATCCAAATCATTGGTCCATACGAACAACCGCCCATTGGTATAGTCCATTTGCAATGGTTTTTTGTCCAATTCTATATCCACATGATTTACCTCCGCTACGCTAAGATCAATAACCCTGACAAAGTATTTATTGATTTTGGATGTTTCCTCTTTCACATAGGAAACATAGACCTTTTCAGCTGCTACGGCAATCGATGTAGTTTTTAGGTTACAATCCAACAAATCCTCAAATACATCAATGGTAATGGCTGTATCGTCCGCGAAATCATGTATGGTCAATTGCCCACTACATTCCGTCAATTCAGTGTAATAGGCATAGGTAGTACCTTTTCGAAAGGAAATCTCAGGCAATGGCACATTTTCAAAGGTACTTTGGGCACTGTTTAAATTCATCGTTTTCTCCGTCGCATTGAGCAATTGCACCGAAAGTTGCTCATTATTACGTTGCAACAGCACATAATCTGCGTTGTAAAAGCTCTCTTCTTCTTTGGGAATTTCAGAATCTTCTGAAGGGGTACTACTGCAACCAAAGACCACAAATGCCAATAGTGCATAGTACATGCCGTAGGTTTTCATGATGTAAGATTTAGGCGCCGCGTAAACTATACCGTCACCTCGTACATCTTGTTACGCTGCTCCTTAATAGTCTTATCGGACATATATTCATCAAACGTCAAATACCTGTCAATGTTGCCCTTAGGTGTTAATTCAATGATTCGGTCTGCCACTGTTTGTGCAAATTCGTGGTCATGTGTGGTAAATAGGATGGTACCTTTGAAATTCTTCAATGAATTATTGAATGCCGTTATACTTTCCAGATCCAGGTGATTTGTAGGTTCGTCGAGCATGAGTACATTGGCCCTGATCATCATCATTCTGCTCAACATACAACGCACTTTTTCACCACCAGATAAGACAGTGCATTTCTTTAGGGCCTCTTCCCCACTAAATAACATTTTGCCTAAAAACCCCCTGATATAGACCTCTTCACGTTCTTCTTCGGTTTTGGCCCATTGTCGCAGCCAATCCACCAAATTGATGTCTTGCGTAAAAAATCCGGAATTATCGGCGGGTAAATAAGACTGTGTCGTGGTCACACCCCATTGAAAATCACCGGCATCCTGTTTTTTCGCCCCGTTCAATATTTCGTAGAATGCCGTTGTAGCCCTTGAGTCACGCGAAATGATGGCCACCTTGTCCCCTTTTGACAAATTCATATGTACCTGATCGAACAACAGGTCCCCATCTTCTGAAGTAGCCTTTAGTCCTTGAACATTCAATATTTGGTCTCCGGCTTCCCTTTCTCGATCAAAAATAAGGGCAGGATACCTTCTACTTGAAGGTTTTATGTCCTCAATCTTCAATTTCGACAGCATTTTCTTTCGCGAAGTGGCCTGTTTACTTTTAGCGACGTTCGCACTGAAGCGCATAATGAACTCCTGCAATTCCTTAGCTTTCTCCTCAGCTTTCTTATTTTGTTGGGCACGTTGCCGCGCCGCCAATTGGCTGCTTTCGTACCAAAATGTATAATTCCCAGAAAACAGGTTCATTTTTCCGAAATCTATATCCGCGATATGTGTACATACAGCATCGAGAAAGTGACGGTCGTGGGAAACCACGATCACCGTATTTTCATAATCCGCCAAAAAGTTCTCTAACCAGCCTATCGTTTCATAATCCAGATCGTTCGTAGGCTCATCCATGATCAATACATCAGGATTTCCAAAAAGGGCTTGGGCCAATAGCACCCTCACCTTCAATTTTGAATCCATATCGGCCATTAAGGTATAATGCAATTCTTCATGAATCCCCAAATTGGACAATAAGGCCGCAGCATTACTATCGGCATTCCAACCATTCATTTCCTCGAATTGCACCTGTAGCTCCCCAATTTTATCCGCATTTTCGTCCGTATAATCGGCATATAGGGCATCTATCTCATTTTTGATCTTAAATAGGGGCTTGTTTCCCATGACCACAGTTTCCAAAACCGTGTTTTCATCATAGGCATTATGGTTTTGCTCCAAAATCGACATACGCTTGCCCGGTTCCAAGTGAACATGGCCAGAGGTTGGGTCAATTTGCCCCGAAATTATCTTTAAAAAGGTACTCTTGCCAGCCCCATTGGCCCCGATGACCCCATAGCAATTTCCTTGGGTAAACGAAACATTAACTTCATCAAACAAAATTCGCTTGCCAAATTGCACTGAAAGATTTGAAACCGATAACATAATCCACTTTTTTAAAATCCGTGCAAAAATAGTCAAATTAATATCCCCAGACCAATAAACTTCTGCCTTATATACTGGGAATATCTTAACGAAACCAGGGACTTTTTTAACTCGCAATTAACAGGGTGCCATATAAGGGTTCCTTAATTTTGTGTATATCGTACATATTCATCTATGAATAAAAGATTACTTTATCTGTTTGTTATTCTTTTAACAGGCTGTAGCGAAAGCAAGAAAAATTCCCCCAATGTTTTTTTCGGCGGGGAGATCGTAAACCCAACTAGCAAATATGTTGTGCTTTACAAGGGTGATGCAGTGATAGATTCTTCTGCCCTGGACAAAAACAATATGTTCTCCTTTCAATTCGATTCAATTGAAGATGGGCTGTACCATTTTAAACATGCACCTGAATTACAATATGTTTACCTCGATCAAGGAGACAGTCTTATCGTGCGCTTAAACACGGTAGATTTTGATGAATCCCTTGTTTTTTCTGGGACTGGTGAGGAAATAAACAATTTCATGTTGGAGATTTTCTTGGCCAATGAAAGTGAAAAAAACCTTATAGATGCCTACTACGGCCTAGAATCAAAGGACTTCAGTAGAAAAATCGATTCCTTGCAACAAATGAAATTGGATTTGTTGAGTGATTTGAATCTGGAGTTTCCGTTGACCGAAAAAGAAATTGAAATCGCCCAGGCGGACATTGTCTACAATTATGCCAAATACAGGGAGCGTTATCCCTTCAAATATAGAAGGATTTCGAAAGAGAATACTGCTCCTAAATTATCCGATGATTATTATGCCTATAGAAATGACCTGACTTATAATAACAGGGATCTAACCTATTTACGGCCCTATTATGAATTTATGGTCAACCATTTTGGCAATTTATCGTATATGTCCTGTACGCATGGTTGTGACATTAAGGATAATATGGCCAAAAACCACCTTCATTTCAACAAGCATAAACTAAAACTTATCGATAGTTTGGTCGTAGAAAAGGAATTAAAGGATAACCTGTTCAGGAATGTCGCTGTCGATTATCTACTGAAGGTGCACGATTCAGAAGAGAACATTAAAATATTCATGGAGGTTTTTCATGCTTTATCAGACAATAATAGACACATCGATGAAATAAACGATCTCTATGAGGGCATCATGAACATACAACCCCGTAAAAAGATCCCAAATATCGAGGTGACCAACATCAACGGGGAAAATGTATCCTTGCCCAGCATCGCAAAAGATGGAAAAACCGTATTTTATTTTTGGTCTGGGGCCAATAAAAAACACCTTAGGGATATTTCAAAGCAGATCAGTCGCCTTAGCCAAATAGAACCAACGTATAAATTTGTGGGTATCAATGTGCAGACCAATTCTGACGAATGGAAATCCTTATTACCTACCTCAGGTTTCAATGCAGAAAATCAATATCGATCGGACAATTTCGAATACCTAACGAAGGCGTTGATCGTTTACCCAATGAACAAATGTATTATTACCGATAATGACTTGATTGTAGATGCCTTTGGGGATATTTACCAATCCTTCCCATAAAAAAACCCAAAAGCCAACGGCCTTTTGGTCTATTGTTCATTATTTCTTACCTAAAACTATCAATTGCCTTTATTGTAGTCTGCCAAGAATTTTTCCAAACCGCTATCGGTCAATGGGTGTTTTAAGAGGCCTTCGATTGAAGAAAGTGGTCCTGTCATTACATCGGCCCCTATTTTGGCACAATCAATAACATGCATGGTGTGCCTAACAGAGGCCGCCAATATTTGCGTTTCAAAGGCGTAATTGTCATAGATATGCCGTATTTCAGCAATTAAATTAAGTCCGTCGGTCGATATATCATCCAATCTACCTATAAAAGGCGATACATACGTGGCTCCTGCCTTTGCTGCCAATAAGGCCTGTCCCACGGAAAAAACCAAAGTACAATTGGTACGTATGCCTTTATCCGAAAAATACTTCAAGGCCTTCACCCCATCTTTGATCATAGGTACCTTGACCACAATCTGTTCGTGCAATTCCGCCAATTCCTCTCCTTCCTTAATCATACCCTTAAAATCCGTAGCGATAACCTCGGCCGAAACATCACCTTCAACAATATTGCAGATATCAACATAATGCTTTAAGATATTATTGCGCCCCGTAATTCCTTCCTTGGCCATTAAAGACGGATTGGTGGTAACCCCATCCAACACCCCAAGTTCTTGGGCTTCCCGAATTTGGTCTAAATTTGCGGTATCTATAAAAAATTTCATGTCTTTGTTAATTTAATTAATATTCGATGAATGGCTTGATTATGATTGACGTAAAATTACAATTTATAATGGTTTAACAATAGCTTCTCGTAGGCTTTATCGGGAAGGATCCGCTTAAGGACAATGGAGAACTTTTGCATGAAGGAGCCTACTTTATAATGTCCCTTAGGATGCTTCGTCTTTATGATGCCATACACCATATGGGCTACCTGAATGGGATCATCCCCAGTAGAAACACCTTCATTGATCAATGTAAGGGTCTTACCATAGGCTTCCTTGTAGGCTGAATCTTCCAAAACAGGGGCATGGTACCTGCCATTGGCGATATTGGTGGCAAAATCACCAGGTGCCAAATTGGTCATATGGATTCCAAAATCCTTGATTTCCATGCGTAGTGCCTCTGTCGTTATTTCCAAGGCACTTTTAGTGGCCGAGTAAATGCCTCGATAAGGCAAACCCATATATCCAGCAATAGAGGTGATATTGATAATGAGTCCGTTACCTTGTTTGCGCATGGGGGGCAAAACCGCCTTGATCATATGTAAGGGGCCATGAAAATTCGTATCAAAGGCTTTCAGAATCTCTTCATGAGGGGTCTCCTCGATCGGTCCCGTAATCCCTACTCCGGCATTATTGATCAGTACATCCAAACGGCCTTCTTTAGCCAAAAGCTCGGAAACAGCTTCGTTTATGGACGCTATTTTCCTAACATCCAATTCCAAAAGATCAAAATCATTGAAATCAGGATATTTGGCAAGATTTCTGGTAGTTCCGTAAACCTTATATCCTTTTGATACCAAGAAATTACCGATAGATTTACCAATCCCCGATGAGCCTCCTGTTATAAGCACTATTTTTTGCTCCATCATAGGTGCAAATTAACGAATAAAAAAAGTTTGCTGAAAAAGTCCATTGCACGTAAGGATAAGGAAGAAAACC
>NZ_JBATHS010000087.1:0-38334 GCF_049667165.1 Maribacter sp. | reverse complement strand
GCTATTGAAAAAATGAATTAAAAGTATTAGCTTTAAGTGTTATATATTTTAGGTATGATCGAAATAGAAAAAAAGGGAAAAGACAACTTTCATTTTAAATTAAAAACACAAAGCGGGCATACGCTTTTGAACAGTGTTGCCTATAAAAATGAAACTGAGATTCAAGATACGGTGCAGTATCTTAATACACCACAACAAAACAATTTACGTGTCGAAAGGAAAACAAATAATGAAGGCCTTTTTTTGTTTGATATCAAGAAATCCGATGGCCAACTCATAGGTCACAGCCAATGTTATACTTCTGAAGCAGGAATGGAAAATGGTATCAACAATCTGATTCATCGCATTGATTCCTTAACCCATTTAGACGATCTATAGATTTTCTAAAATTGTCAGGACCTTTTTATGCATTTCGTCGGTATAATCCATATGGGTGACAATTCGCAGTTTACCCTGCCCCATACCGATGATGGAAATTCCTTGTGCATGTAATTTTTCCAAGAAGACCGTTTCGGTCATGATGTGTTCAACAATTTCAAAAATAATGATATTAGTTTCAATGGGTTCGACCTTTTTAATGAATGCCAATTTTTCCAAAACCTCACCGATTTCCTTGGCTTTTCGATGATCGACCTCCAACCGTGCCATGTTGTTATCCAAGGCATAGCTCGCGGCGGCGGCTAAATACCCTGCCTGTCGCATGCCGCCGCCCAATACTTTACGAACGCGTAAGGCTTTTTCCATCAACGCGTTGCTTCCTACCAACACAGAACCCACAGGACAACCCAGGCCCTTACTGAAACAAACACTGATCGTGTCGAAAAGTTTACCATACTGTTCAGGCGTTTCGTTTTTCGCCACAAGGGCATTCCAAATTCGAGCCCCATCCAAATGATACGCGAGATGATGTTCCTTACATACCTGCTTGATCTTTTTAAGCTCTTCAAAATCCCAACATGCGCCACCGCCTTTATTGGTCGTATTCTCTATGCACACCAAGGTGGTTAACGGGCTGTGATAGAAATCGGGCGGATTTATGGCTTCCGCTACTTGTTCAGCCAGCATCATACCTCGTTGGCCATCTATCAGTTTACAGGATACCCCACTATTAAAACTTACCCCCCCACCTTCATAATTATATACATGGGCATATTTGTCACATATGAGTTGTTCTCCAGGTTGGGTATGCAATTTAATGGCAGTCTGGTTGGCCATGGTACCGCTTGGGAAAAACAAAGCGGCCTCTTTGCCAAATAATTTGGCTGTTCTTGCTTCGAGCGCATTCACCGATGGATCTGCCTTAAAAACATCATCGCCTACTTCGGCTGCCATCATGGCCTTTAACATGCCTTGGGATGGCTTTGTAACGGTATCACTTATTAGGTTTATTTTCATTTTATGCTCATGTTCAAATTCAACAAAAGTTTGTCGTTTCGTTTTTACTGGTGACTCCCTACTGTTCACTGTTTACTACTCACTCCCCACTGTTTTAAAACAAGCCATACCTATAGGCGATCCATCTGGAATCTTGGGTGCCTCGAGCAATTGGAATTTTTCAGGGGCCTTAATGAAATCATTGATACGTCGGATCATTTCTTCAGCATAAACATCCTTTTTTGCCAGCAATCCATTCTTTATCTCTTTCAACTTTTGATGGGCAATGGCATTTACCTGGGGATGCACTTTGTCCTGTGCCGCAAGGTTCATGATGTGGTACAGTACCCTAAAGTTGATATTCTGCTGAACTTGCGCGAGGTAATTGTTTGTATGTTGCTTGTTTATTGTACCCTTGATTACTGCATCCAATACATCGAATAGACTTAAATTAAAATCATCCAAGGCCTTTTGTTGAATAAGCCTTGAAGCCCTTTCTGGGTGTAACAGAAATGTCAAGGTCATATCGGCCGCCGTTTCAGGTGCGGACAATACATCAAAGGATACTCCGGTCTTACCTTTCAGCGATTCCCGTGTTTTGGGATAGCCAAATGCCCGTGGAGGAAAAAGAAGTATCTTGTCCTCAGGTATGGCCATCGTCCTTGCATCCAAAGTCATCATTAGTGTCGCCAAAGCCTCTTGTTGCATTTTTTTATCGACAATTGTGACTGTGGGTTGGCCATCCCCCTTGACCGAATAATTGTAGTCCATACCACCGACAACCTTTGCCACGGCTTCCGTTTGGTACCTATGGAAGAAATAAAGGGGCACAAAGACATCTTCCAATACCGTATTCGGTTCCCCGGTCCTAATATTATCTATTGAAAAATTGGCAATGGCAGAAGCGCGCACTTTCAACATATCCTCCAGTTCTTTGGTCACATTTTGTCCATTATCCCAGAGGTGGGCCAATACATGGGCGCTTCCAGGGGGTCGGGCATCCTGATCAGTGATATACCGCAATCCCTTTTGAATGGCTACCTCCAAAATTCTTTTTAATCCTTCCGCTTCGCTGGTATCCTGGGGAAAGTCAGTATAAGAATAAGCAACCGTTACCTTGTCCCATTCCCCAATGTCAGTCGTGTAGGCGTTTGAAAAATCGATTTCCCCATTTTTTAACGACAATTGCGGATGTGGATAGTCCATCACCGAAGCCCTATCATTGGTTGAGGCCGCATAATTGTGGGCAAAGCCAAGCGTATGTCCTATCTCATGTGCCGAAAGCTGTCGAATACGGGCCAACGCAAAATCCAGCATCGGTTGGTAATTGTCGTCCCTTTCGGCAAAAGGTTTATTCATCAACGCTTGGGCTATTAGAAAATCCTGACGGATCCGGAGGCTACCCAGACTTACATGCCCTTTGATGATTTCCCCTGTCCTGGGATCCGTGATACTGCTACCGTAGCTCCATCCCCTGGTCGACCGATGGACCCATTGGATTACATTATATCTCACATCCAAGGGGTCGGCATTATCGGGCAACATGACCAATTGGAATGCATTTTTGTAACCCGCTGCCTCAAAAGCTTGGTTCCACCATCTACCGCCATCGAGAAGTGCAGAACGAATAGGCTCGGGTGTTCCATTATCCAAATAATAGATGATGGGCTCCACTGCCTCACTTTGGGTCGCATTGGGTTCCTTTTTCTGCAATCGATGTCGCGTTATAAACCTTTTAATAATCGGTTCCTGAACCGGCGTTGAATAATCATAATACGAGGTTGGGTATGAACCCGAGCGCGGATCGAATACCCTTTTTTTATACTTATTATCTGGTAACTCGATAAAAGAATGATGTTGGGCAACCGTAACCAAATCGGCATTGGGGGTCACAGATTTTATATAATTCCCTTGGGCATCTCCCTTAAAGGTAAGGGTCACGTCAAACTCCACATTTTTGGGAAAAGCTTTGGTGCGATCCAAGGCAAAAGCACTTTTCGATTTATCAAGGCTATAGGTCCCTTGTTGGGCTTTCTTTAACCTTGAGGCCACCCCGTGGGTATCCTGCATTAAAAAATCCGTAATATCGATAATGTATTTTCCATTGTGCTCTTCTTCAATCTTAAATCCGAATAAAACGGATTTTGCAAAGGCCTGCTCCACCGATTTTCGTTCCAAGGCATTATCGGTCAGCGCCCTATATTTTAAATTGGGTTGGATCAACAACAATTTACCCCCGGTTTTTCTGAAAAAGACAACTTGTTCATTGCCAAGCTGTCCGCGATCCAATCCTATGTCATTATTACCAATGCCACTACTTAAGGAATATACATACAGAAACTCTTTTTCAAGATCTTCGACCTCCATAAATAGCTTATCGTTTTTGTCGTCATGATAAAAATTGAATAGGCCGTCGAACTTTTTGAAATCCTTACTTTTATCCTGAAATTGGGCATTGCCGATCAAAAGTCCGGCACAAAGGAACAAGGTAAGGATAGAACTATTTTTCATCATGGTTTTAGCTTGGATTGATCAGGACTAAATTTATATAAAATTGATTGCACAACCATAGTTAAATCCTATTTTTGCTAAAAAAGAGTATACGATGATAACTGTAGATCAATCCAAAGATCTCATTGAGCGCCTTGGTGCGTTAAGGAGGTATCTTTGACATAGATGCCAAGCTTGTAGAGATAGAGAACGAAGAGGAAAAAACATTAGCTCCTGACTTTTGGGATGACCCAAAAAAGGCCCAGGAACAAATGAGATTCATCCAATCCAAGAAACATTGGGTCATTGACTACAATGCGGCCAAAACGTTGGTCAGTGATTTGGAGGTACTGCTTGAATTTCAGAAAGAAGGTGAAGTTTCAGTGACCGAGGTTGAGGCCCAATACGAAAAAGCCAACGACGCCATAGAAAAGTTAGAGTTCAAGAATATGCTTTCGGAAGAAGGGGATGAACTTACCGCCGTATTGCAGATTACTGCCGGTGCTGGAGGTACTGAAAGTTGCGATTGGGCAGCCATGCTGATGCGCATGTACATGATGTGGAGTGATAAAAATGGCTATAAGGTAAAAGAACTCAACTATCAGGAAGGCGATGTGGCCGGCATCAAAACGGTTACTTTGGAGATAGAGGGAGAATATGCCTTTGGCTGGCTCAAAGGGGAAAATGGGGTGCATCGTTTGGTACGCATTTCCCCATTTGACAGTAATGCAAAAAGACATACCTCATTCGCTTCTGTATATGTGTATCCGTTGGTCGATGACAGTATAGAAATCGACGTGAACCCAGCTGACATCGAAATAACCACGGCCAGGTCTAGCGGTGCGGGAGGGCAAAATGTGAATAAGGTAGAGACGAAAGTACAACTGGTTCACAAACCTTCAGGAATTCAGATTTCATGCTCCGATTCCCGTTCGCAACATGATAACAGGGCCACTGCCTTGAAGATGTTGAAATCCCAATTGTATGAGATTGAATTACGCAAAAAGATGGAAGCCAGGGAAGAAATCGAATCTTCCAAAATGAAAATCGAATGGGGTTCCCAAATACGGAATTATGTGATGCATCCCTATAAATTGGTAAAGGATGTGAGGACCGGAGAGGAAACCGGCAATGTCGACGCTGTTATGGACGGTGATATCGACCGGTTTTTAAAAGCGTTTCTAATGTTAATGGGACAAAAGGTAGAGGAATAAATCAATGCATCGAACCATGCAAACAATTGATACCATAATTTTTGATTTGGGTGGGGTCCTCATTGATGGTGACCCTAAATATCTATATCGTCAGGTTTTCGATAATGATGAGCAGAAAATGAACTGGTTTCTAGGTACCATTTGTACGAATGAATGGAACCTCGAACAAGATGCAGGAAGAACCTTAAAGGAAGGGACCGAGCTTTTGGTAGAACAATTCCCAACCTATGAAGCATTGATTCGTATGTATTATGATCAATGGACCCAGATGTTGGGCGGGCCTATTTCAGGAACCGTTGCTTTATTGAAACAGCTAAAATATAGAAACGTGCATACTATTTATGCACTGACCAATTGGAGTGCCGAGACCTTTCCCCAAGCCTTGGAACGATTTGATTTTTTACAGGATTTTGCGGGAATCGTGGTCTCTGGTGAGGAAAGGACCAGAAAACCATTTCGAAAAATCTATGACATCATTTTAGATAGGTATCAGATTATTCCTGAGAAGGCTATTTTTATTGATGATAACCTAGAAAATGTCGAAACGGCCACAAAAATCGGCCTCAACGGTATCCATTTTAAAAATGCCGACCAATTGCGTCAGCATCTTATTGCCATGGGCATCGAACTGTAATATGATAATAGCATTACTACTATGATACAAATTTACCATAATCCCAGATGTACGAAATCGCGCCAAGGACTGGCTGCTTTGGAAGCATCAGGAGAACCCTTTGAGATAATCAACTATCTGGAAGATGTACCGACCAAAAAAGATTTAAAAAGAATTTTGGGTTATTTGAATCTCCCCGCAGAAAAATTGGTGCGCAAGAATGAGGCTATCTGGAAAGAGCACTATCGTGGCAAAACCTTAAGCGAGGAGCAAGTCATAGAGGCGATGGTCTCCTATCCCAAACTCATAGAACGCCCTATAGTCCTTAAAGGTGATAAAGCCGTTATCGGTAGACCCACCGAGAATATACGGGAACTTTTAAAAGATTAACAATCGGCGTCCTCAGCAAACATTGGCCAAAAACCAAAATCCTTTTCTGGCACCCTTCTTGTTCTTGCTAAACGATATGAAAATTGAATTAACAAAGATTTAACCTATTAAGGTTAAACCATCCACTAATTTTAAAATCTAAATACCACATCATGAAAATCAATAGTACATTTTTGATTGTTTTGTTCACTTTGTTGTTGACAGGTGTAGAAGTACAAGCCCAATACGGTTATGGCAATGGCTATGGCGGATATGGATATGGTGGAAGAGGTACCGGATATGGCAGGGGACGCGCTGCGATACCACAGGCCCAAACCCCACAAAAAGAACCAGAACCGTTGACCGCCGATGAAATCGTGGACAATGAAATGCCGGGAATATCCAGTGCCTTGGAATTGAATGACTTTGAAACGGCTGTTCTTAGTAGTATCCTAAAAAAATATGTGCAGGAGCGTATTGAAATGCAAATTCTAAAACTAGAACCAGATCAAATGCGCGAGCAAATGGATAAAATAACCCTGCGTCAAACCGAGGAACTCAAAGCTGGTCTGCCCTTGGAAAAATATGAGGCTTTTGTCGAACTTCAGAAAAATGGGGTAGCGAAAACCAAGAAAGAGAAAAAAAAGAAGGAGAAAAGGCAAAAAAAGAAAAAGAAGACTGATTTAGACTAATATATAACTACATGAGAAAACTATTCCCGTTATTCCTGGTATTGACATCATTTATTGTACTGGGACAACAATCACAAGGCCAACGGCCCGACCCGATAAACATAACAGGAATAGTCTTAGATCAGGATACAGGCCAGCCGTTGGAATATGCGACCTTGATCCTACAAAACTTACGCGATCCCAATAAGGTGACTGGTGGCATCACAGATGCATCAGGCAAATTCAACGTTGAGACCATGCCAGGCAAGTATAATGTCAAGGTTGAATACATGTCCTATAAAACCTATGGTTTGGATAACCAAACGTTTAGGGCTTCCACAGATTTGGGAACCATAAAATTGGCCATTGATGTGGAACAATTGCAAGAAGTTCAGGTAACTGGAGAACGAACCACTGTTGAACTTCGCTTGGATAAAAAGATATACAATGTGGGGTCTGACCTTACTGTAAAAGGAGGCTCGGTTACCGATGTCCTCGATAATGTTCCATCGGTTACTGTAGATGTTGAAGGAAATATAAGCCTTCGGGGCAACGAAAGTGTGCGTATTTTAATCAATGGGAAACCTTCCGCCCTTTCGGGCCTAAGTACAGAGGCTTTACAGCAATTGCCCGCAGAGGCCATTGAAAGGGTTGAAGTCATTACAAACCCATCGGCGCGCTATGATGCAGAAGGAACCGCAGGGATACTCAATATTATCCTTAAGCAAAGTAAAACCGCCGGGGTCAATGGATCGGTCAGTTTAAATGTTGGCAACCCTGAATCTTATGGTGCGAATCTTAGTCTCAACCTAAGAAGGGATAAGTTCAATATTTTCACGAATACCTCGTATCGGTATAGAAAAGGTCCTGGTAACGCGCTCTTTGAGCAAGAAAACTTTAACCCCGATGGTAGTACCGCTAGTTTTCAGGATGAAATCAGGGAATATGAAAGACAGAACGATGGCATTAACACCAATATCGGTTTTGAATATTTTATCGACGAAAGCAGCAGCATCACGAATTCCTTTGTGTATAGAAAATCGAGCGGGGACGATTTCACCGATATTGATTTTTTCAACTATGACGCGTTGAACAACCCTACGATCCAACGAAACCGGTATACAACGGAAGTCGATAATGACGAGGACATACAGTACTCGGTCAATTATAAAAAGAATTTTGAAAAAGACGGTCATGAGCTTACAATGGATTATCAATACTCCACTGGGAGTGAACTTGAAAATTCAATCATCAATGAAACGATTATTGGCGAAAACAGCACCCTTCCGACAGAGCAGACCATCAACGACGAAAGTCAAATAAGGCAATTGATACAAATGGATTATGTACTTCCTTTCGGTAAGGATGATGCATCCCAATTTGAGTTGGGGTACCGTGGCACGTTCAATGACTTCAATACCGATTTCAATTTCGGAATCCTCACCAATGGGATTCTTGATAGTGATCCCGACTTCAGTAACGAGCTCAACTATAAGGAATATGTGAATTCGGCCTATACCCAATTGGGGACCAAGATCAAAAAGTTCAATATTTTGGGTGGACTTCGTATGGAGGCTTCCGATATTGGGGTTGAACTGGTGAATACCAATGAAGTCAACAATAAGACCTATGTCGATTGGTTTCCTTCGTTGTTCTTGGGGTATGAATTTTCAGAACAAGAACAATTCACCATTAGCTATAGTCGAAGATTGCGTAGGCCACGATCTAGGTTTATAAATCCGTTCCCTTCTCGGTCAAGTAATACAAATTTGTTTCAAGGGAATCCGAACTTGGACCCTACCTATACCAATGCTTTCGATTTGGGATATCTAAGGCGATGGGATAAATTCACCTTTAACACCTCTGCCTATTATAACCATTCTACTGGGGTGTTTCAGTTTATAACCCAAGAACGAGGGGATTTTGTTGAGATTGAAAACCCTGATGATCCTGAAAATCCCGTCATTGTCCCCGTACAAGTGCGGACCCCGATCAATTTGGCGACCGAAAGTCGCTATGGGATGGAGTTCACCACCTCCTATGTCCCTAAAAAAAATTGGAGGCTTAGTTGGAACCTGAATCTATTTCAACAACAATTAAGGGGGGATTATGTGTATACCAACTTTCAAGATGAGGTGATCACTCAAAATTTTGATTCTGACAATTTTACATGGTTCTCTAGATTCAGTGCCAAATTGCCGTTACCGGGTGCTATAGATTTTCAAACCAATATTTTCTATATGGGCCCCTCTGAGAGTGCCCAATCAAAAAACAAAAGCATGTTGAACACCAACCTGGCCCTTAGTAAGGATGTGGTCAAGGACAAAGCCACTGTTTCATTGAATGTGAGTGACCTGTTCAATACGCGTAAACGGCGAAGCGAAACGAGAACCGATAATGTTTTTACCTATAGTGAGTTTCAATGGCGACAACGCCAGATTACCTTATCATTTCTTTATAGGTTCAACCAGCCTCAAAACCAAAAAGATAAGAATGGTCAAAGAAATGGTGGTGGGGAGGAAGATATTGAATTTGAGGGATAGCACCAAGAACAGCACTAAAACAAAAAAGAAGCCATTAGGCTTCTTTTTTTATTCTTGCAATCGCGCAGCCCTTTTGGCCTTGCGTTTTTCTTTTATCATTTCCCTAATATTTCCAAACAACCAATAAGGTACCACGAAGGTCAATAAGAATATCATTAACCAAAAGCCAATGGTCAAAATGGTCAAGAATGCTAAAAATCCTAAATATTGGTCAAATTCGAACATCTGTACTTATTTAATACGGCAAAGATAGTTTGAAAAGAATCAAAAGAACAAATCAAATGCAAAAAAAATATTCATTTTCTTAAAATTTAGGGTTCCAGCGGCACATAAAATTTACTAATGGAGTACCTTTGCAAGAAACCAAAATATCTTATTATGAGTTTCAGAATTGAGAAAGACACGATGGGAAAAGTCGAGGTTCCCTCCGATAAATATTGGGGTGCACAGACTGAACGTTCCCGAAATAATTTTAAAATAGGCCCTTCAGCTTCCATGCCCTTGGACATTGTTTACGGCTTTGCCTATTTGAAGAAAGCGGCCGCTTATGCCAACCATGAACTTGGTGTGTTGGATGTTTCAAAACGGGATTTAATCGCTACCGTATGCGATGAGATCTTGGATGGCAAGCTCGACGATCAATTTCCTTTGGTCATCTGGCAAACAGGTTCAGGTACACAGAGCAATATGAACGTGAATGAGGTCATCGCCAATCGCGCCCACGAAATTGCAGGGAAAGTTATTGGTGAAGGCGAAAAGACCATTCAACCGAATGATGATGTAAACAAGTCACAATCTTCCAACGATACTTTCCCAACAGGGATGCATATTGCAGCTTACAAAAAGTTGATTGAGGTAACGATTCCCGGAGTTACCCAACTGAAGGACACCTTGGCCAAAAAAGCGAAGGACTTTAAAAATGTGGTCAAAATAGGACGTACCCATTTAATGGATGCCACTCCCCTAACCTTGGGTCAGGAATTTTCTGGATATGCCTCTCAATTGGAACATGGTCTAAAAGCACTGCACAATACCTTGGACCATCTTTCCGAACTTGCCCTCGGGGGAACTGCGGTAGGAACAGGATTAAACACCCCAAATGGGTACGATGTAATGGTCGCCCAATATATCGCAAAATTCACCAAACTGCCCTTTAGAACGGCAGAAAATAAATTTGAGGCCCTCGCTGCCCATGATGCTTTGGTGGAAAGTCATGGTGCATTAAAGCAATTGGCCGTTTCATTGAACAAAATCGCCAATGACGTTCGTATGATGGCCTCAGGACCAAGATCGGGAATCGGAGAGATCATAATTCCTGCCAATGAACCGGGAAGTTCCATTATGCCAGGGAAAGTGAATCCTACCCAATGTGAAGCTCTGACCATGGTATGTGCCCAGGTTATGGGCAATGATGTGGCCATCACCGTCGGTGGCACCCAAGGACATTATGAACTTAATGTTTTTAAACCTGTCATGGCCGCAAATTTTTTACAATCCGCCCAATTACTTGGTGATGCCTGTGTAAGCTTTGATGTGAATTGCGCAGCAGGAATTGAACCAAACTATGAAGTGATTAAGGAGTTATTGAACAACTCATTGATGTTGGTAACTGCATTGAACACTAAAATCGGATATTATAAAGCGGCTGAAATTGCCAATACGGCGCATAAAAATGGCACTACCTTGAAAGAGGAAGCCGTTAACCTAGGTTATGTCACAGCTGAGGATTATGATGAATGGGTTAAACCCGAAGATATGGTCGGAAGCTTAAAATAAGTGGCGTAGATCACATGTAAATAAAAAAGGGGCAATCAATTACGATTGCCCCTTTTTATATAAATAAATGGATAGTGTGTCCTATTTCAAAGTGAACTTTGAAGTTCCCAACAATTTCAATTTGTCATCATAAACATTGACCATATAATTTCCTTTTTGGAAATCACCAGTTGGCTTATTGATATAATCACAAACATCCAAAGACTTGTTTTCATAGTAGAAATTGGTTCCCTTACTGTAAGTTACAGAAGCACCATCATCATTGGTTTTTGAATAACTCTCACCAAGAACGTTTCCTTGTGGGTCAAGAACCTCTAAATAAAATTCCCTATCACCTGCTTCCGCAATAACGTTATCGGCCACAGTGAAACAGATTTTGAACTTGTCGGTTCTTCCTGCTCTTGAGGTTGAGACCAATTTACCACTGGTACGTTCCTTCACAGCATCTACATTGAATTTAGAAAGATTCAAGGCAGAACCTTTTTCAACAGCATCGGCCAATTGGGTATTCTGTACCACCAAGGAATCGTTGAAAACAGTTTGTTTTTCCAATTCTACATAAGTACTGTCACGTTGCATGGCGATCAATGTATTCGATCTTGTCAACGAATCTACCTGTCTAAGCAGTTGCTCTCTTTCGGCTTTTAAAACACCAACTTGTCTTCTATATCGAGACAACGTAGCAATATCCGCTTTCATAGTCGTAACAGAATCAAGGTATTTTGCAATATTATCCCTTGCAGTAACCAACTCTTCGTTCGTAGCATTGCTTTCCAAAATGGCCTTGTCATATTCTGACTTTAAGCTGTTCAGGTCTTCAACCACTAGTTCTTTTTCCTTAGTAAGCACAGTTTCGGTCTTTTTCTTGTCTTGATACAAGCTAACTGTGTAGATGATCACTCCTAAAAGTACCACACCTAGCAAACCTGCCAATACTTTTAATCCATTGTTATTTTTTGTTTCAGTCATAATCTTAAAATTAATTAACTTTTTTACTTTTATTAAAGTGTTTGTTCGTGGTTTATATACGGTTTAATTTTAAAATTGGATTTTTTGGATTAAAAAAATTTAACATTTTTTGTGCAATATACTTTCCTCATCCTTAATTTATGAAGGCGTTTAACAGTTAGCATCGATATGAAGATTGAAATAATTCCATTTAATAACATGTATATCAATAACTTCCGTAATTTGAACAGCGCTAGGTTGGAATAATTCTTTTATGTTGAACCCAAGGATTTAGAACTATTGGAAAATTGCAAAAAAATCGATTATTTATAGGGATGGGCACCTCTTTTTTGCTCTACATGATGTTCAAATTGCAGGTTGTTTCGCTTTTATTCCTTTTAATCGAAACATTTATGAGCTTATAAAAATGGCCGTTGACCTAAAGTACAAGGGTCAGCAAATCGGTCAACAGCTTTAAAAATATGCCATTGGGTTTGCCAAAAAGAAGCATTGGGATAAAATTGTGTTATATTCAAGTGCTAAATGCCATGCTACATTGCCCAACTACCGCAAATCAAGTTGAATGTGGTAAGGCCAAACAAAGACCAGCCCTATGCTGGCAATGACATAAAAATGAAATGTGAGTAACCCTAAAAAAAATAGTATGAAAAGTTTGATAATAACCTTAGTAACCGTAAGCCTTTTAACTGTAGGATGTAAGGATGCCAGGAAATCCTCGAGCACCCCGCTATTGGATTCCGAGCCAAAAACAGCGATGGGAGAAACCTCTCCTGCCCCCACAAATTCGGACCGAACCTCCAAAGAAGTGAAAATTATCCCTATTGAGCATGCAACTGCCATACTTGAATGGAATGATTTGACCATTTATATCGATCCTGAAGGAGGGCAAGAGGCTTTTAAGGGACAAAAGCAACCCGACCTGATCTTGATTACCGACATCCATGGCGACCATTTTAGTTTGGAAACCCTGCAGGCCTTGAATACCGAAAGGGCCAAAATCATAGTGCCTCAGGCCGTTGCCGATTTACTACCCAAGGAATTCACTCCCCAGGTCGATGTGCTGCAAAATGGGGAATCAAAAGAGCGATATGGGATAAACGTGGAGGCCATTCCCATGTACAACTTACGTGAAGAGGCCAAAAAATTCCATGAAAAAGGCCGTGGCAATGGATATGTCCTGAATATGGGTGAGCAACGCATCTACCTCTCTGGGGATACCGAAGACATTCCTGAAATGAGGGCCTTACAGAATATCGACAAAGCCTTCGTGTGTATGAACTTACCCTATACGATGACCGTTGAAAGCGCTGCTGATGCGGTATTGGCATTTAAACCCAAACAGGTGTACCCCTACCATTACAGGGGAAATCCAGATGTGAGCGATGTGGCCAAATTCAAGGCTTTAGTTGAAAAGGGAGATTCAATTATTGAAGTCATTCAATTGGATTGGTATCCGAACGATGATTTTTGATTTACGAAATACGAGTAACGACGTATGAAGTAGAAGGTACTGGATATGAAATAATCGGAGTAAACCAAGGGTACGAAAATAAGTCAAAACTCAGCGAGACAACGCCTTATGGAAAAAGGCCAAGCCATAAACACAAAATCCATTGAGCCCAACTTTAAGATTATTTTAGAAGCTTAAACTAAACGCCAATTATCTGATCAACTTCTTATATTTCAAGCGTTTGGGAATCAAATCCCCACCCAATCGTTTTTTCTTGTTTTCTTCATAATCAGAGAACGATCCCTCAAAGAAATACACCTGGGAATCGCCTTCGAAGGCCAGAATATGCGTACAAACCCGATCTAGGAACCATCTATCGTGTGAAATGACAACGGCACAACCCGCGAAGTTCTCAAGCCCTTCTTCCAAAGCGCGTAAGGTATTGACATCCAAATCATTGGTAGGCTCATCCAAGAGCAGCACGTTGCCCTCTTCCTTTAAGGTCATTGCCAAATGCAGCCTATTTCGCTCCCCACCTGAAAGCATATTCACTTTTTTATTCTGCTCGCTGCCCGAAAAATTGAAACGGCTCAGATACGCCCTCGAATTTACTTGGCGCCCACCCATCATGATCAATTCTTGTTCTTCACTAAAATTCTGCCAAATCGTTTTTTCGATATCGATATTGGAATGACTTTGGTCGACATAAGCAATCTTGGCGGTATCGCCAACAATGAATTCCCCCTTATCAGGGGTTTCCTCACCCATTATCATTCGGAATATTGTGGTCTTACCTGCACCATTCGGACCTATAATACCCACAATACCCGCTTGCGGTAGTTTAAAATTAAGATCTTCATATAGCAATTTATCCCCATAAGCCTTGCTTACCCCTTTGGCTTCAATGACATTGGTTCCCAATCGTGGACCATTGGGTATATAGATTTCCAATTTCTCATCGAGCTGTTTTTGGTCCTGACTCATGAGTTTATCATAATTATTTAAACGGGCCTTTTGTTTCGTATGCCGACCCTTGGCACCTTGACGTACCCATTCCAACTCCCGTTCCAACGTTTTTTGACGTTTGGAGGCTGTCTTGCTCTCTTGGGCCATTCTTTTAGACTTCTGATCTAACCAACTGGAGTAGTTGCCTTTCCATGGGATACCTTCGCCGCGGTCGAGTTCTAAAATCCATCCTGCCACATTATCCAAGAAATAACGGTCATGGGTTACTGCGATGACAGTACCCTTGTATTGTGCCAAATGATGTTCCAGCCAATGTACCGATTCGGCATCCAAATGGTTGGTAGGTTCATCCAACAATAAAATTTCAGGTTCCTGCAGCAATAACCTGCACAGCGCAACGCGTCTTCGTTCACCCCCCGAAAGTACCCCGATTTTCTTATCGGGCTCGGGAGTGCGCAGGGCATCCATGGCAATCTCCAATTTGGTGTCCAACTCCCATGCATTGGCCGCATCGATTTGATCTTGTAAAGCGGCCTGGCGATCCATGAGTTTCTGCATCTTATCGGCATCCTCATAAACTTCCGGCAAAGCGAACATATCATTGATGTTGTTGTATTCATCCAAAATCGCCACCGTTTCGGCCGCACCTTCCTTCACAACCTCCAAAACGGTTTTTTCCTCATCCAATTGGGGTTCTTGTTCCAAGTACCCTACCTTATACCCCGGGGAAAAAACCACATCCCCTTGGTAATTTTTATCGGCACCGGCAATGATTCGCAATAACGTGGATTTTCCCGAGCCATTGAGCCCTAAAATGCCGATTTTGGCACCATAGAAAAAACTTAGGTAAATATTTTTTAGAACAGGGGTATTCGCATTCTTATACGACTTTGTCACCCCGGACATAGAGAAAATGACCTTCTTATCGTCAGACATAGTAAGTTTGTGGTTTGTGGTTTGTGGTTTGTGGTTTGTGGTTTGTGGTTTAAAATTAGGCTTTTTTGAACTTTTGCCCCTTTATTCCAGAGTTTCTTAAATAAAACATGAAAGCACCAATTTTGTTTTTTTCAGTAGCACACATTTCATTTAATTTTTCACATTCCGCCTTATTTATTAATTTTTTATCCATAGCCCTATACGCTTGCGAGGCAAGTTCCCCTGCTGAACCTTTGGAATAACTAATAAAGTTATGGAACTCTTTGTTTCCATCCCTATCAAACCCTTCAGCTATATTGTCCATTATTGAACCTGAACTTCTTTCCATTTGATCCCGAAGACTTAAATTTTTTCCCAATGATGTCGTAACAAAAAGTTCTTCTACATATTGACAAATTGCCCTTGCCATTTGCCATACTTCTAAATCTTCAAACTTTTCTATACGAGCCATGAAATAAACTATGAACCTTAAACTACAAACAATAAACTATTAGACTCTTCCCTTTAATGCATTGAAAACCCAGGCAATGGCAAAAAAACCGATTCCTACAGAGGCAAATCCCCATCCGGCAACTTCGTCATATCGAAAGGCCCCAAGGGCAATAAGTGCACATCCTACGAATATCATTATAAAGGTAGCCCAGGCCAATACCGTATTTTTATTCATTCCCATTTCTTGGTAGTTTGGATTTTGGTAATTCCAAATATCGTAAATTTTAGATGAATTCCGTGTAAAGCCCTATATTTTATTGTTCAAAAGGAAATTTAATCCCGTTTTGAATCCGTAAGGTTTCCAATAATTCGGCCAAATCCAAACTGTTTTGAAGACTCCATAAACCACTCTCCATTTTGCCATGCTGTAAGCATGAATGCACCTCTTCAATTTCATGGGTGTAGCCATATCCGGCAGTAGGTAATTCTACATGCTCAACTTCCTGACCTTTCTTCAGGGAATACCCTTGCGCAATATGCCATTGCGGGTGTAAGAACAAGGATCCGGTACTGCCCGAGATTTCGGCCTCCATTTTTGACCCCGAGGTCAACCCGCTGTACAAGATAGCCTGTGCCTTAGGATAATCGAACAGCATGGAAATCTGTATCTCTACCCCTGTCTTATAAAATTTGGAGGCAGAGCTAATGGTATCGGGCATGCCCAATAACAGGTATGAAAGAAAAACGGGGTAAATTCCTATATCAAGTAAAGAACCTCCTCCCAATTCGGGATTCAACAACCGGCCCTCTTCTGGCCGATCCAAGGCATAAAATGCAAAATCGGCATGTAGATAACATAGGTCTCCTATGGCACCGGCATCGACCAGGGCCTTGACCTTTCTTATAGATGGGTTGAAACGGGACCAAAGGGCTTCCATTAGAAAAACGCGATTCTTTTTGGCCACCGCCATCAGCTCCTCAATATCCGTACGACTCATGCCCATGGGTTTCTCACATAAGACATGTTTGCCCTGGTTCATGGCCTTTAAACTCCACGCTTTATGGCCAGTATGTGGTGTGGCAATATAGACCACATCAACTTCCTCACATTCGAACAAGGCGTCATAACTGCCAAAGGCATGTTTTGCATTGAATTTTTTCCCGAATTCTTTGGCTTTATCCATACTTCTTGAGGCCACCGCCACTATTTCAGCACTTCCCACAAGATTGAGGTCATTCGCAAATTTATGGGCGATACCCCCTAAACCGATAATACCCCACCGAATCTTTTGTTCCATATTCAATTTAGAATTTACCCAAAAGTAATCAAATTTACTGCTTATCTTTAACCTTGAATATAAGAAACCGTAAAGTATATGGACCTCAAGTTCAATAAAAACGAAGACTCGAACAAGTTGCAATTGTCCCAACTGATAAAGCGCCTAGCCCAAGTAAAATTAGGGGGTGGGAAATCCCGTATCGAAAAACAGCATACACAAGGTAAGATGACCGCTAGGGAACGTATTACCTACTTGCTTGATGATGATGCGAACAGTTTGGAAATCGGTGCATTGGCAGGAGATGGCATGTATACAGAACATGGAGGTTGCCCTTCAGGGGGGGTGGTTGTGAAAATTGGGCATATAAAGGGCAAACAATGCATTGTTGTTGCCAATGATGCCACGGTCAAGGCCGGGGCATGGTTTCCGATTACCGCAAAGAAAAACCTCCGTGCCCAGGAAATAGCCATGGAAAATAGATTACCCATCATTTATTTGGTCGATAGTGCAGGCGTTTTTCTCCCCATGCAGGATGAAATTTTTCCTGATAAGGAGCATTTTGGACGTATTTTCAGAAACAATGCCATAATGAGCAGTAGGGGCATCACCCAAATAGCAGCGGTCATGGGAAGCTGTGTCGCCGGGGGAGCCTACCTACCCATCATGAGCGATGAAGCATTGATCGTCGATAAAACCGGAAGCATTTTCTTGGCGGGTAGTTATTTGGTCAAAGCGGCTATCGGGGAAGAAGTCGACAACGAAGCCTTGGGAGGGGCTTCAACGCATTGTGAGATTAGTGGTGTGACCGATTATAAGGCCAAGGACGATAAGGATGCCTTGGATAAAATCAAGAATATCGTAGATAAGATCGGGGATTTCGACAAGGCGGGTTTCAATCGTATTAAACCTATAAAGCCTAAAGAGGAGGTGCAGGATATTTATGGAATACTTCCAGGTTCTAGAACCGAACAATACGATATGGGGGAAATTATCAAACGATTGGTCGATAATTCAGAATTCGAGGAATACAAAGAAGGGTATGGCAAAACTATACTAACAGGGTATGCCCGTATTGACGGATGGGCCGTAGGTATTGTCGCCAACCAACGAAAAGTGGTTAAAACCGCTAAGGGCGAAATGCAATTTGGAGGGGTGATCTACTCCGATTCGTCAGATAAGGCAACCCGTTTTATTGCCAATTGCAACCAAAAGAAAATTCCCTTGGTATTTCTTCAGGATGTCACCGGTTTTATGGTAGGCAGCAAAAGTGAACAAGGGGGCATTATCAAGGATGGTGCTAAGATGGTGAACGCCGTGAGTAATTCCGTGGTGCCAAAATTCACCGTAGTTATCGGCAATAGTTACGGTGCCGGCAATTATGCCATGTGCGGTAAGGCCTATGACCCAAGGTTGATCGTGGCCTGGCCCAGTGCGGAGCTGGCCGTTATGAGTGGTAATTCCGCTGCCAAGGTCTTGTTGCAAATTGAAAAAGCATCGTTAAAGAAAAAAGGAGAGACCATCACCAAAGAAAAGGAAGAAGCCCTTTACGGTAAGATCAAAGAACGCTATGACAACCAGGTCTCACCGTACTATGCCGCTGCCCGCTTATGGACCGACGCTATTATCGACCCCTTGGATACCCGTCAATGGATATCATTGGGGATTGAGGCCGCTAACCATGCCCCTATTGAAAAACAATTCAATATGGGGGTATTACAAGTTTAACTGGAGACCGCCTTCGCGTCCAGATCAATGGTCATGAGATGCCTATTTATATTTTCCTTTTGTAATCTGAATACCTTCGTCTCTTTTCGCTGGGAAGGCTTGCCATAATCAAAATAAACGGTCGTCTTTAAATACGTAGGCTCAAAGGACTTGTTGCCCAAATATTTTAGGTTGAAACGCCATTTACCCCCTAATTCTTGATTCAAATAGAATTGTTTACTGGAATAGCCACGTGTCTTTTCATCCATAATTCGTTCTGGGTCGCTTTCGTAGGTATGCTTCCATGAATAATAACTTGGCGGGTTCATGCCCTGCAGTTCAAATTCAGCTTCCCCATTGTTCCATTCCAATACTATACGGATGGGGGAATACCCAAGAAGCTGTTCCACATCGATTACTTCAGTCGACACCTCCATTATCTTTGTACGTACCAATAAATTGTGTGATTCTATATTGATGATGGAATCAATGCCGCTCTGTAAAGCCCCTGCCCTATTCAACACCTGCTTCGCATATAGGTTCAATGCCTTTTTGTTTCTCCCTAGCTCCGCATTGATCTTGGCCAAATCCCTATAAGATTGGGCGTAGAGCGGTCTCATGGATGCTACAGCCTGATAGACTTGCATGGCAGCGGTCAATTCCCCATTTTTTTCATAAGAATAGGCTAAAGCCTTTAATAATACCGCATTGTCAGAGTTCCTTTTTTTGACCGAATTCCAGATTTCATTTGCCTTTTCCTTGTTTTTCCATTCATTGATAAAATAGTTACCCACCTCAATGGCATCATAAGGGGCATGGTAAAAATGATCTCTTTTTTTCTCAAAAAACCGTAGGGCTTCCAATTCGGTTTTACATTGGTATAAATCCTTTAATTGGACCGGGGTTTCAGCTTTCCAATCCGACGTGGCAAATGCCTCCGCAGCCCTTTTTCGACTTCGTTTTAGGGAATCTTTGAAGCTTTGTGTCAATTTAGGATTTTTGTATTTGCCCCGTTTAGTGTTGATCACAATGACCCCTCCATGCCCCCTGCGACCGTATCTTCCCGAGGCTCCGATACCACGAATAACCGCTATCCGATCAATTTCCTGTATCGTCAAGAACAAAGGTGGCGAATACATAATTACACCATCAACATCATAAATCGCTGCCTTTTGCCCTTTTGATAATGAAGTGGTAGTCCTTAAAAACACGCTCGTATGTTCCTCATCAAATATGGTGCCTTGGTACGTAATATTGCCAATGAATTTGCCCCGCATAGCCTCCAAAAATGAAGGTGCGCCCTTATTAAGATCTTCCCCATTGATCATATGTATGGAAAGACCGGATTTACGGGTATCCAAAATACCAAGATTTGTCCGTATCAAATCCATGTTCGTATCAAATTCAATTTCTCTCTCAATGGCCTTTTTCCTAATGTTCTTTTTAACCACAACCTCCTCCAGTTGCACTTCCACTGGCTTCATTGCAATGTTCAAGGTTTTGGTTACATCCTCTAGTAGTACTTCCACCGTTTGTAAACTTAAATGCTGAAACACCAACACATCACCAGGTTTTGCTGAAATGCGATAGACTCCCTTTTCATTGGTATATATTCCCTCCGCTGAACCTTTTACGGTAATACTTGCACTGCTTACGGGATAACCGTTTTGGGTAACCACTCCGCTTATCTGCGAAACGTCCATTTGGGCATGCACCTCAAAAAGTAAAAAAGAAAAGAAAAGAAAATAAAACGCTTTCATCATATCGGTGGTTTTGTTTCTTTTAACAACAAAAATCGAGCCTAATCCTAGGTGTTTCAAAGGGCTTTCGTACTAAATCCCATTTCACATATAATATACCGATAATATACCGAAAATTCCAGTTTTCTATCTGCTCGACCTTAAATCATAGGCATGCTGGGTAGGCCGGGCAAAACTGCATGTTAATCAATCCTGCTTCAAAGCTTTAGATACGAATTAATGGTTTGGTGAATTATCTTTCCCATTGAAAAATTTTTGGAGGGTCTTTGGCCTTGAAATCTTCCCATTTTCGGTTTCGACAAACCGTTCCATATAAACAATGTCTTTTGGGACTTCGAACTTTTCAAGGTTCTTCAAGGCCCCTATTCTTTCTTGAAGTCCATCATCCTTATGTGGGGTTTCAACGAAAAGTGCCAATCGTTCCCCCAAGGGTTTATCCGGTATTCCGGCGACAAAAAATCGTTGCTTTACCACAGTGGCCAGCTTACCCTCAATTTGTTCAGGAATCAATTTAATTCCCCCAGAATTGATCACATTGTCGTACCTGCCTAACCACTTGAACCGTCGCTCGGATAACAGCGCTACCATATCATTGGTGCCGATCGGTGCTTCGCTCAAATCTGGGGCATTGATTACGAGACAATTTCTTTCATCCGTGTGCACTTTCACATTGGGAAGGGTTTCAAAATAGTCCGTAGCACCATGGTTCACTTTTCGTATGGCAATATGGGAAATGGTCTCGGTCATTCCATAGGTTTCAAAAATATCGGTTTTTTTATCCTGAACCTGTGCTTTTAGGTTTTCGGACGTAGGGCCTCCTCCCACAATCAAGGTTTTGATATGATCGATCTGATCTAGTGAATTTTCCAATTGCACGGGCACCATAGCACAAAAATGGTAGCAGGTCTCAAGGGAACGCAAAGGGGTTAACGAAGGTGCAATCCAATCCAGTTCCAATCCAAGAATCATCGCCCTGACAAGCATCATTTTACCGGCTATGTAGTCTCCGGGTAGGCAAAGTAAGGCGATATTCCCAGGGTAAAGGTCAAAAAAAGCACCCGTCGCCAGGGCTGAATTGACCATGTGTTGTTTTTCTAACCGTATGTTTTTTGGTGTTCCTGTTGAACCAGAGGTTTTTACGGAGATATAGGTTTCTTTGTCAATCCAATCCAACAAAAATTCACCCAATACCTGTTGAAAGGGTTCACCTTCCTTGATCAGGCTGTAACTCACCTCATCCAAATCACGGTAACCCATTGAAATCCCATTCAATTTAAATCTGGGATGTATGCTTCTATACGTTCGATCCATCAGTACGCTGCGCCAAATAAACTTCCTTGTCCATTACTTTTCCCGTCAATCGTTCCTTCCAGTTAGACCATCCATATTTTTTTGAAAAAATCAATAAAAGTATGGGGTAAATGATCAACACCGGAATAAAAATATCCCAGCCCAAGGTAGGTTGGGACACATCCTTATATATGGAATTGGTCTGAAAGGCCGTCCAGTCGGCCGTGACCAGCAAGGCAGCCGTTAGGTTATTCGCGGCATGAAAACCTAGGGCCAATTCGAGTCCTTCATCCATAAGGGTCAAAATTCCCAAAAAGAAACCCGTGCCGATATAAAAAACCATGATCCCATATCCAATTTTTCCCACTTCGGGATTAGCCGCATGCATAACCCCAAAAAGAACAGAGGTGACCACCAAAGGCACCCATCTATTCTTGGCCATAATACCCAGACCCTGCATCAGGTGACCTCTAAACATATACTCCTCAAAACTGGTCTGTAGGGGAACCAATACAATCGCCATTACCATTAAAATGATGAAAGGGACAGGTTTAAAGTTAAAGACATAATCATCGGGTGACATCATAATATCTACCAGCATCATTAGGGTGGTAATACCGCCCCAAAGTAAAAAGGCGAATACTATGCGTTTCCAATCCACTTTTTTCCGGGAGGTAGTCAAGGAGGTAATTGATTGTCCGTGAACTAGATACACCCATCCGAGAATAACAAAAAAACCCGCTACCAAGGGGCCGATCGCCAAGATAAAAAATGCGTTAAGCCCTATCTTGTCGATAACCTGCTTCATCATTACGTCAACATCCATAGGTGAATTTATGGTCATGACGTAATTCACTATCATAAGGGCTGAAAAACCCAGAATAGGAACCCAATATTTCCACAATCCGATCTTACCTTGGTATCCTTGTTCTATAAACATAATCGCTCAATTAAATCTGGTGGCCAACCTGTATCGTTTCGGCTATAAATATATCCATTTTTAACTTGTAGTGGACATTCGAAATTATTCGTATAAAGTCCCCCGGTTCCCAGTCCCTGAGGCATGGTATTGTTCAAGGTATACGACCATTGCGCGATGGCATTCAAACCGATATTGCTCTCCAAGGCACTGGTAATCCACCAATCGATTTTCAAGCGGTCAGCGATTTCAATCCATTCTTCACTCCCCTTGTATCCTCCCACCAAGGTTGGCTTTAGAATAATATATTGCGGGCGTATATTTTCCAATAGGGCTTCCTTATCAACGGTATCGATAACACCGATCAATTCTTCATCCAAGGCTATCGGTATGGGGGATTTTTCACATAAGGATTTCATTTCACCCACGTTTCCTTGCCGAATGGGCTGTTCTATGGAATGCAATTTAAAAACTGACAATTCTGTAAGTTTTTTCAAAGCTTCGCTTGGTTTAAAGGCCCCATTCGCATCGACCCGCAGTTCTATCCGTTTTGGGCCATACTCGTTTCGAATGGCATCCAATAATGCTATTTCGGACTTAAAATCAATAGCACCGATCTTCATTTTAAGACAACGGAACCCCGCTTCCAATTTTTGATGTATCTGTTCCAACATATACCCCTTATCCCCCATCCAGATGAGTCCGTTAATAGGGATCGGAGCTTCGTTATTTGTGAATTCCGAAGGAAACAATTCATAGGGATCCTCAGCTTCCAGGGATAGAAAGGCTTGCTCGAGTCCAAATTGAATGCTTGGGAATGCTCGCAATGCATTCCATAAATAGGTCTTTCCCTTTTCGATAGAATCACATACCCACTGAAGCGTTGCCTCATATTCCGGAACATCATCCATACTGAGTCCTTTGAACATACCACATTCCCCTATACCCCGATGACCTTCATGTTCTAAAATCAGAAACCAGGTTTCCTTTTGGGTTAGGACTCCGCGCGATGTACCGCTTGGTCGTCTAAAATCCAAGGTATATATCTTGAATGTGGCCTTCATCTTTTGTTTTTAGTTCTTTGCCAATAATCAAATAGCCCTTGATGCTATTTTGCTGATCATACCCCTTACTAATGGATGATTTTTTTAATCTTGTTGGTTTCGTGGGTTGCCGCCAAATTTAATTATATTTTAGGTCTAAAAACCAAATAAATGCATCGTATTGAGAATAAAGTGATTTGGATTACAGGAGCATCCTCTGGGATCGGGGAGGCATTGGTATACGCTTTGGTAAAGAAAAACTGCAAGCTGATCATCTCAGCAAGAAATGAAGTCGCCTTACAACGGGTGAGGGAGAATTGTGAGCAGAAGGAGCATATACAGATTTTGCCTTTAGATTTAGGGGATTTCAAGGTGATGGACCAGAAAGTAGCCACAGCGCTCTCGTTTTTCAATACCATCGATATATTGATCAACAATGCCGGAGTTAGCCAGCGCTCCTTGATTATAAACACCAAATTTGAAGTCTATAAAAAACTGATCAATATCAATTATCTCGGCACCATTGCCTTGACCAAGGCCCTTTTGCCTTATTTCATCAAGATGAACAAAGGGCATTTTGTTACGGTGACCAGTTTAATGGGAAAATTCGGTTCTCCCTATCGTTCGGGTTATTGTGGGGCGAAACATGCCCTTCATGGGTTCTTTGACGTTTTACGGATGGAACATGAAAAGAATGGGATCGATGTCACCCTTATCTGTCCGGGGTTTGTTCAAACCAATATCGCCAAGAATGCCCTGACTGCCGACGGAAGCCAACAACAAACCGATGATGTCGCCACCCAGAATGGGCTACCCGTAGCTGTTTTTACAAAAAAAATGTTACGGGCCATTGAACAAAAAAAGTTTGAGGCCTATATAGGTCAAGGAGAGACCAAAGGCGTATATCTAAAGCGCTTCTTTCCCAAGCTATTGCATAGGGTTGTACTCCGCAGTCAGGTCAAATAGTTAAGGATGCCCCGATATTCAATAAATGCAATTTCTTACCCGCTTTCCTGAACTTGTCCATGGCCATTTTATGGTCGATTTCGATATAGCCAAAGGTATCGTAATGATAGCCTAAAACGGTATTACATGCAACGAAGTTGGAAGCTAATACAGCATCATCAATGCCCATGGTAAAGTTATCCCCGATAGGTAATATGGCAAGGTCCAATGCTGTGGTTAAAGGAATGAGTTTCATATCCATTGTCAAGGCGGTATCCCCGGCAATATAGAGGTGTTTCCCTTCAGTGGAAAGCACAAATCCTCCAGGCACACCACCATAAGATCCATCTGGGAATGAGGAAGTATGAATGGCATTCACATATTTAAGATTCCCGAAATCGAATTCCCAGTTGCCGCCATGGTTCATTGGATGGGCCTTAATGCCCAACGCCTCATAATGGGTGGCGATCTCAAAATTACTGACAACCACCGCTCCATTGGCCTTTGCTATGGCCTCAACATCCAAAATATGGTCTTGATGGGCATGGGTTACGAGAATATAATCGGGATGTAAATCATTGATGTCGATCTTTCCGGATGCTTTTTCATTTCCGGAAATAAAGGGATCAACTAAAATTGCTGCATTTTCAGCTTCAATCAGAAGTGAAGCATGACCTAGAAAAGTGATTTTCATTATTGAAGTATTTAGTACTTCAAAGTTACAGAACTCTATTTAAAATTAAACCAAAAGCGGACACCTTCCGATGTTCTATCCACATTCAAATTGGTCTGTAACTGATTGGCCAATCGATTCATTAGACGTATTCCCATCGAAGACTGGGCTCTTTCATCGGTATCCTCTGGTAGACCTACGCCATTATCGGTATATTCAAAGAAGCCTTCCTGACCGTTTTGTTTTCGAATATGAATATAGATCTTACCATTTTCCTCATCATGGGGAAAAGCGTATTTGAAGGAATTTGAAACCAGTTCGTTAAGCATCAAACCAAAGGGTATGGCCCGGTCAATATCCAATTCAACCCCCTCGGCATCGATAGTAATATTGATATTATGGCCTCCTTTTTTATAAACCGATTGGACGCTATTGATCAGACTTTCTATATAACCTTGCATCTCTATGACCGAAAGATCATCGTTCTGATATAGTTTTTGATGGATCAAAGCCATGGCCTTCACCCTGCTCTTACCTTCTTCCAAAGCCTCAATAGCCGCCTTGCTGCGGGTATTCTTTGTCTGTAGGCTCAACAAACTCGATACCATCTGAAGATTGTTCTTGACCCTGTGATGAATTTCTTTCAACAGGGAATCCTTTTCGATAAGCGAATTCTCAATGATATGTTTTTGCTCGGCTATCAGCCGCTGGTTTTTAATACTTTTTAAATAGGCGTATACCAGACCTGCGAACCCCAAGAGTGTGAATACGAGGGATATGAACACCAGGTTGATCTTTTCGTCCTGGGCCGTCATTTCCAAACGTTGTAGTTCTAAATTCTTCTTTTGTTCCTCGAACATGGCTTGGGTATTGGCCAGGTCCCTGCCCATGACCGTAGCCAATTGTTGGGTCCGGAGTTCCGATTCATTGACGTCTATGGAGTCCCTGATACGCATATTACGTTTCAAATAAGCTGCGGAATTTTGATAATCACCCGTCTTGTCATAATAAGAGGATAACAAACGATTTCTTTTGAGAATATGTTGCGTTTTGGTCAGGTTCAAATCTGAGCTTAGATACTCTACGGCTTTTTCATAGTTCTCCAATCGAAGATAACAATTGGCTATTTCCAAAGTGTTTTCAACGATATCCTCAGAATATTGCCCTTTACTATTTTCCGAAATTTGCTGTATACCCGACTCCAAAAAAGGAATGGCGATCTCATAATCACCAAGTTGGGAGTGACACTTCCCGATATTCCCATCAATGACCCCCATAAGACTGTTGGCACTGATCAATTCATTTTCGGTCTTGGCGACGGTAATATTGTTCAAAAACACGGTTAAATGTCCCTTGGCCTCCTTGTATTTGTTGAGTGCAACGGAGGGTGAATTGTCCAAACGCAAGTAATTCCCAATATTATTATGGTATTTAGCCAGACTGAACTCATCATCATCTGGAAACGTTTTCCGTACTTCAATGATGTAGTCCTTCATTGCCTTTCGATGCAACCCTAAGTTGGAATAGATATCGTAGAATGCGATATCATCCGTAAGGCCCAGGTCCTTCTTTTCTTTACGAATGTCGATCTGCTCGGCATAAAGTGCCAATTGGGAGTATGTACTGTCCATCAATCCCAATAATTTGGACTTGAAATCCAAGTTCAACTTATCCTTGGTTTCATATAGTTCGGTTGATATGGCCAAACTTTTATCATAATCCCCCAAATCATAATATACCTGGGATTGCATGAGCATATAATGCTGTATTGCGGAAGAATCCTTTGTTTTTATGGCCTCATTCAAATATTGGTTCACCACATCGAGCCAATCATAGGCGGAATTTTGTTTATACCTATTCGCAGAACCGAAGAAATAGGAAAATCTTTCCTTGGGCTGGCTCTGGTTCTTGAAATTCAGATAAACATCATCGACTAGTGGAACAGAGTCCTGTGCCAGTGCTTTTACACCGATAAACATGCATAGCATGCTAAAGATCAATAATTTGCCAAGCAATTTTTTCATACATAAGTAAAAACCAAACTTACTGGTAATAGCTGGTTTCATTAAATTTTTGTTGTAAACACAATTCCTTACTAATCGGAAATTGATATCGATAGAACGAAATTTTACAACAGTGATTGTTCTCGTTTCCTTAATTTATTCCTTTTTTTCTTAGAATGAATATGTTACTTGGGAGCATTTTACCCGCGGTATCCATTTCTTAAAAGACATAACTAGACCTGCTTTTGATAAGCATATCATCAGGGGTAAGTAAATGGTAGGATTTGGGTTAACAAACTTAATTTATAAGATCATTGGATGTACAATAATGTTGTGTAACCCCCTATTTTTGTTGTGAAATGATCAAGTGCCGAAATTGCATGCATTTCATCGTATTTTTCATGCACTTCATAGGATCGGTGTAGGAAGGTTAAAATTTCGGCAATTCAGGGTCCATTGAATCAAAAGGGCAAAATAAACCACTAAAAAAGGCCCTGTTTTTAGAACATGGCCTTTCTTCGAGAACACTATATGAAAATGAAAAAATTAATAGTTGAATCTTGTTTGCAATACCTTGATTCGCATCACAGGTCTAATATATGGGGAATACCGAAGGTCAAAAACTAAATGTTGTGAAGTATGAGATTCTTGTGGTAAGCATATAAAAGATTGATATAACAAAAAAAGAGGTGCCATATGCATCTCTTTTTTTGTTATATCATTTTTCGTTTTTTCTCCTAGGAATTCATTGCAGAGATAATGAACTCCTTAAATTCCTTGGAAATAGGAATCAGGTTGTTATTGATCATTATATCCTTGGAATTAATGGCATCGATATGATCTACATTCACAATGTAGGATTTATGGGCCCTGTAGAATTTTTTCTTGGGCAACTTTTCCAGATAGTCTTTCAAGGGTGAACGTACCAGGAATTTCTTGTCGACCGTATTTACTTCCAAATAGACATTATCGGCCTTTATGAATTGTATATCCCCAAATTGGATCCTATAATATAAATGTTGTTTTTTTACAAATATGGAATCCTTAAGTACGGAATTGGACATAGGCACATCATCATCTCCCATATTATCATTGGAAGCAGCGGCCTTATTGGTGCCATACGTAAAGTTCGAAAGTGCAATTTCAATGGAGGTATATAGATCCTGCTGTTCGAACGGTTTTACCAGATACCCATTGGGTTTTACCGTTTTTGCATTTTCAACAGTAGCCCTGTCCGAGTTGGAAGTGACAAAAATGAAAGGAATATCATAATTCTCACGAATATGCTTTCCTAAATCGATTCCCGTCTTATCAGAAGCTAAAATTATATCAATTAGAACAAGGTCAACCTGTTCCGTTTTCAAAACTTTTTCAGCTTGCTCGTATACGATGACATTGTCAACAATCTCATAGCCAATTTCCTCAAGCATCGATTGCATATCATCGGCAATAATCACATTATCCTCAACGATCAATATTCTTATGGGTTGTTCCAAGGTAATTGTTGTTTAGTAAGTTAGTTATATATCAAAATTACAAAAAATATTATTACCCAAGTAAAACAAGAGCGATAGCACAAAGGTACTGATTGCCAAAATCTTAAGTTCTGGGTCCAACAACGAAGGGGTTCGGGTTTTTCGTACCCTATCGAGTTGTAGCAATATCGGTATAAAAACAACTAAAGGAAGGAGCTGGAAATAGCATTTGAACTCTAAAATAATATAAACCAAGAGACTCAACAGTCCTATAGAAATCAATATTGTTTGGTATTGGAGGCCTCTGGCATAGCCCATAAGTACCACCAAGGTTCTTTTGTTTGAATCCCTATCCGATTCATGGTCCCTGAGATTGTTCAAATTAAGTACCCCCGTACTCAGTGCTCCTATGGCGATGGCGGGAAGTACCGCTGCCCAGGTAATATCTTTGGTGTAAAGAAAGAGTGTTCCCAGGACAGCTAACAATCCAAAGAAAAGAAAAACGAATAGGTCTCCCAATCCCCGATAGCCATATGCTGAATTTCCAATAGTATAGGTAATCGCCGCCCATATACTAAAGCCGCCCAAGACCATAAAAAGAAGGATATACCCCATATCCTGCGTATCAAAAGCGATAAAAACCACTGTGACGACCAATATGATATTGATCAGTATGGAAATAACGATTCCCCTTTTTAATGTTTTTCGCGTCAACAACCCACTTTGAAGAACCCTCTTGGGCCCAATACGGTCATCATTATCGGTGCCTTTTACCCCATCGCCATAATCATTGGCGAAATTCGATGTAATCTGAAATCCTATGGCCGTACAGAGGGCTAGGATAAATAGGGTGATGTTGCTACTGCCCTGAAAATTAGCCAGTGCAGTTCCCACCAAAATCCCTGATATCGAAAGAGGAAGCGTTCTTAAACGGGCTGCGTTGACCCAGGGGGCTATTTTCGGCAATCTAGTACGGGTCTTCTATTTGTATGCGTTTCCCTTCTTTGTACGATGCGACAAAGGCATCATTGAACCCTAAATCGACCAATTGCTTTCTGAATTTTTGCGCTTCCTGCAAGGTTTCAAAATTACCCAAGGAATACGAATAAAAGGGATTGGTCTTCACAAAGAGTGTATTGGTCAGCGCTTCAGAAGCCAAGGTAACGTTATTGTCTACAAAAGATTTTATCTGAACGGAATATATCTTTTCCTTATCCAAAAAACTCTTCGCCAAATAAAACTCTTTCACCAAGCTCAATTCCTCGTTTTGTCGCCTTAGATTATCGATCCGTGCCTTATGTGCCTCAAGGCTATCGATCGAAACCAAAAGATTGTTTCTGTTTTCCAAACTGTTCGAGGTACTCAAACCAGCCGTATATGTAGTAATGCCAAAAGTTCCTATAAGGAACAAACCGGTAACCACAGCTAAAAGGTTACGTTGCACCTTGCTTTTTTTCAGCTCTTTGTTCTTTATTTTAATTTGATCTAAAAGACGTTCATTTATAATTTGCGCCTTGTCTATATCCTTGTGCAATTCGAGCAAATCGCTTTCTTCAATAAATGGCATGTGACAATAGGTTTTTAGGGGTCTAATCGGTTAAAGGTAACCAAAAATGTTCAATGATTTTCGTATTAATGCTTTAAAAGTTGTAAAAATAGGATTTTTCGTTGTTATTATCATAATTAACGATGTAATTTAACGATACAAGCTTGATATCTAATCATTTAAAGCACCTAATTTGAACAGATTCAGGTTAAATTCATGTACCTATGGCATAAATTCCGTCTTCCTTTATCTCAATCTTTCTCGCTTTGTATAACGTACCTATTCCCTTCTTAAAAGCTTTTTTGCTCATTTGTAGCTCGTCCTTGATCAATTCTGGATCTGATTTGTCATGTAACCCCAAGAAACCCCCATGCGCCATGAGTTGTTCATAAATTTTATGGGCTGCCGGTTCCAATATTTTTTCACCCAAGGGTTGCAAGGAAATGTCAATTTTATTGTCGGGCCTTATTTTTTTAATAACACCTTTGGTATTGTCCCCGATGGCTATGTGTTTGAAAATTTCATTGGCATAAACCAACCCTTTATGGCGGTTGTTGATAATCGCTTCATATCCCAAGTCGGTTTTCCTTGAAATCACCAAATCAACTACTTCTCCTTCTTTAACCGATAACGTTTCATTGCTCAAAAACTTATCTATCTTGTTCGAGGCTACCAAACGGTTGCTTTGCTCGTCCAAATAACAATAAACCACATACCAATTGCCTTCCTGCATTTTAGAGCGTTGTTCCCGAAATGGCACTAGGAGGTGTTTTTCCAATCCCCAAGCCATAAACGCACCGAATTCATTCACTTCGACCACCTTGAGCAATTGAAACTCATTGATCAATATTTCCGGTTCCAAATTGGTGGCTACGGGTCTTTCAGAATGGTCCAAGTAACAAAAAACCGTCAATGGTTCTCCGATTTCGTAGTGTTCGGGAACGTACTTGTTGGGCAATAAAATATCATTGCCCTCATCATCGCCTAAAAAAAGACCCACACTCGTATGCCGTAAAATTTCAAGTGTATTGTATGTGCCTAATGCTATCATATTGCAAAAGTAAGATTTAAAAGTGTGGCCATAAAAAAACCGCCCTTAAAAAGAGCGGTTTTAAAATGCTGGTATCTAACTTACTATTTGTAAACTGATTCTTTTTTGAAATGCTTACAAAGCATGTAGTAAACTACCGCCCTATGTTTGTTCTTATTGGATGAACCATATTTATCCATAACGGCCTTGATTCCGTCCATCAGTTTTGGGCTATCGCTCATTCCCAATTTCTTGATTAGATAATTGTTCTTAACCGTCTCTAATTCCTTATCGTCCCCACCTGAAACTTTGGAAGCGTCAAGGTTGTAAATAGAAGGTCCTAAACCAATAGTTACCTTGGTCAATAGATCCATGTTTGCTGATTCACCGAATTTATCCTTAATGTCATCGGCGTACTTTTTGATTAAATCGTCTCTTTTACTCATAATAGCTAGTGTTCTTATAGAATATGATTAATAATACCCGAAGATATAAAATCAAAGTAACCCATCAAAATTTTATTGTTCAATCTTCTAGGGGTACTTATCTCCATGAGTTTGGGTAGAATCGAACTTCCGAAGAATTCACCGAGCTCCTTCCTCAACGAATTCTCATCGCTTACCGAACAATATTCAAGGCCATACATCCTGCATAAATGTTCGGCATTTAAGTTATGCGTCGTCTCAAAATAAGTGGCATAGTCATCGGACTCCTCCAACCCGGGAAGAATCCTGAAAATACCGCCCCCATGATTATTGACAAGGATAATCCTGAAATTTGGTTTCATATATTTGTTCCATAATCCATTGCTATCATAGAAAAACCCTAAATCCCCAGTAATAAGAACGGTCTGTTTTCCATTGGCGATGGCGGCACCAATAGCCGTGGAAACACTCCCATCGATACCACTCGTGCCCCGATTGCAAAAAACAGCTACCGAGGGTTTTCCATCGAACAATTGGGCATACCGAATGGTTGAACTATTGGCCATTTGCATCTGAATACCCTCAGGCACGTTATCGAAAATATGTTTGAAAACCAGTAGGTCAGAATACGGGATGTTTTGGAGATAGGTCTCTCTTTTGGCCTCGTATTCTGATTTTATACCGTTCCAGAAATGTGCATAGTCACTTTCAACGCAGTTGACCTGTGGCAAGAAATTAGTGAAGAAGTCGTTGACTGTGGTCTTGAAATGATGCGACAGGGCGAAAAATGTATCATTGGCCCTGAGTTCATCTATATGCCAATGGTGTTCCGGTTTATATTCCCTTAGAAACGCCTTTACCTTTTTTGAAACCACCAATCCCCCAAAGGTGATCAGGATCTGTGGTTGCAGGGTTTCGAACAGTTGTTCCCGATGCGCCGATTTTTCGATAGGGGCAATAATACTGTCTATGCTTGGGAAAAATTTGGGATGGTGAAGGTTCGAAGTGGTTTCCGTGAATACGATGACCGAGGGGTCCTGGGCCAACATATCCAAAAACCGCTGTTCCACGGAATTCGGATAATTCACCCCTACCAATATCATTTTTCGTTTGGCCGTATTCCAGTTTTCCGAAAAAGCATTCCATTCAGGAAGATGGGTTGTGGGCCGTTTGCTTTCCTTAATATGTGGATGCACGGCAAGTTCAGGCACTTTGGCATATAACGGTTCTTCAAATGGCACATTGATATGTACCGGAAGTTTACGGTCAATGGCCAAATTAAGGGCCTTGTTCAGCGCATCGTCATTATAGGATTGAATCGCCGCTTGAATTTCATTCACTGCACCTTTGATGCTTTGAGGGGCGTATTTCTTAACCTTTTCCGTGGCATGGGAAACATCTTGTCTCAAATTGGCCGAATAGCCGATGTGTCTTTCAAAAACATAGTCTTGACGAATGGTCTGCCCATCCCCTACATCAATTTTGTAAAAAGGTCTATCAGCAGATAGCACCACTAAAGGTATCATACTATAAAAGGCCTCAGCCACCGCAGGATAATAATTCAATAAGGCACTACCTGAAGTACACAGGGCCACCACGGGTCGTCGTAATTGTTGCGCCATACCCAATGCAAAGAAGGCCGCACAACGCTCATCAACAATGCTATAACATTTAAAATAGGGATCTTCGGTAAATCCCAGGGTCAAAGGGGCATTTCTAGAACCTGGGGATATGACAATATCACGTATGCCTTTGGCTTTACAATGCAGGACCACAGTTTGGGCCACCGGTATGCTCGAATAGTTCATCGAAACAAAAATACAACGTCCAATGTTCTTAACCCAATGTTCCTATAAATTCGGTTAAGGTAGTAGAACACGCAACATCGTAGTGCTTTTTTCAATGGTTTCCTGCCATTCATCCTCGGGAACGGAATCTTTGGTAATTCCCCCACCGACAAAAAGCGTTGCCTTATCATCGACCAATTTCATACATCGCAGATTTACATAGAGTTCTGTTGCCTTTCTTAGTGACCTGTACGATTTGTTTTCCTGATTTCTTTCCCCTTTGGCACGGAAAGTCTCTTGCCGTATGTTCAATTCGCCCAAGAAGCCCGTATAATATTCCCGATTATAGGGCTCATGCTCCAAAATGAACTTTTGGGCCGTTTGTAAAGGAAGGCCACAAACTGCCGGTGTAGGATGCAGTGCTCTGATAATATTCGGTAGATTTTTGTTGAATACCGCGGTAATCCTTGTGCGTAAGTGCCATAACTGGCCCGCCCGAACCGACTCAACATCCCCAATGGTCATGTGGGTCACTTCTTGCCGCAAAGCATTGGCGATGTAATCGGTAACCATTTGCTGTTCTTTCAACTCCTTCCGACCCCATAATGGAGGTTCTCCTTCAATAAAAGCCCGGGTACCCGCTAAAGACATGGTCGTTAGTTTGTTATTGGCTGTTCGCAGCAATATCTCGGGCGTTGCCCCTAACCACATGCCTACCTTGGGATGGTACCATAAATAACAGAGGGCGGAATCATAGTTGGCCACTAAACGTTGAAACAATACTAAAGGAGGACTTGAACAACCTACCTCCAATTTTCTTGAAATAACGACTTTATCCAAATGCCCTTGCCCTATTTGCCGCACGCTTTCCTCGACTAGTTTCAAGTGACGTTCCTTGTCGTCAGTGTGTTCAACAGGCTGGGTTAATGGCCTTAAACCCGGTTTTATGGTTTCTTCGATAGCGGCCTCTAGCCGTTCCTGCAAAGACAATAAAACAACAGGTCCATGGGGATCAAATGGGGCGAAAACGAATCCCTCTTCCGAAAAATCATGGGTGAAATGCAGTTGATCATCTTTTTGCAAAATGGCCTGCAGTACCTTTGATCTAGGTTTTCTGTAAAGCACAAATGGCAGCTCCGATGCAAGATGTGCCTCTACCTTTCTCAATACTTCAAGCACCATATTACTTTTTTGGTAGGGCAATAGTGGTCAATTTACACACAGATACAAGATGCCCATCACCATCGGTTATCTTGATATCCCAAAGTTGGGTCGTTCTGCCCTTATGCAAAAGGGTTGCTTTGGCGAAAACCTCCCCCGATTTTACACTTTTGACATGATTGGCGGCTATTTCAATACCCCGAACAAAGAACTTTTGTGCATCCAAAAAAATATAGGACGCCATACTGCCCACACTCTCGGCCAATGCTACCATTGCCCCACCATGCAAAACACCATCGGGTTGATGTACCTTCGGGGTTACCGGCATTTTACCCACCAAAAAATCTTTCCCTAGGTCTACATATTCGATGTCCAAGGTCTCCATTAGGGTATCCTTCGATGACTCGTTGCAAACACCAAGGATCTTATCTTTGTATTCGTCCATTACATAATTTTTTGTAAAATTAAGCATAACTTAAGCAAGAACATCGCACTGAATAAATGATTTCCCATGGCGCCATCTGAAAAACAGGTAACCTACCAAACATCGAATTCGTATGCAACGCTCAACCGTTTAACGGCAAAGACCAAAAATGTATGGATGGTCTTTCATGGAATTGGGTATTTAAGCAGGTACTTTTTAAACTATTTCAAGGATTTACCCGGGGAGGAAAATTATATCATTGCCCCACAAGCCCCTTCAAAATATTATCTGAACAACGAATACCGCCATGTTGGGGCAAGTTGGTTGACTAAGGAAACCACCCAGGCAGATGCCGAAAATGTAATGGCTTATGTAGATGCGGTATTCGCCCATGAAAATATACCGGCGCATCTTCACCTCATTATTTTTGGCTATTCCCAAGGCGTATCCATCGCAACGCGTTGGGTGGCAAAAAGTCAATTAAAATGTGACCATTTGGTTTTGTACGCCGGTGGCATTCCCAGGGAGCTCGTGGCAGCGGATTTTGAGTTTTTAGTGAGCAATAGCACCAGGATCACAGCGCTGGTCGGCGATCAGGATGAGTATATGAATGCGGAACGATTAAGGCAAGAATCGGAAAAAATGGAATTATTGTTTCACGGAAGGGCAAAACAGATTATTTTCGAAGGACGTCATGAACTAAAAAAAGAACTCTTACATCAATTTCTTTAACATGGATCAGTTTCCAAAACTTACAACCGAACGCCTGATTGTAGATCAAATCAAACTTTCGGATATTCCTAATATTGTCGCATACGCAGGGAATATTAAGATCGTGGAGAATACGCGAAGCATGCCCCACCCCTATTATGAAGAAGATGCCATAGCTTGGATTAACATGGCCAATAGTGGTTTTAAAGCCAAAGACAATTACATGTTCGCCATTCGGTTTTGTGATACTTTATCGTTTATTGGAGGTATAGGACTTACAATTGACCTAGAAAACAACCGGGCAGAATTAGGGTATTGGCTGGCCGAAGATTATTGGAACATGGGGTTAACTACGGAAGCTGTGAAGGCTATACTTAAATTCGGATTCGAAAACCTCAACCTCAATAAAATTTTCGCTGTTTATCTAACCTCCAATGTAGCTTCAGGTAGGGTGATGATAAAAAATGGCATGGTCAAAGAAGCTGAATTCAAAGACCACGATATTAAAAGAGGTCATACTGTTGAGGACAATATGTATGTGTCCCTGATACAATATCGGATGACCAAAAGTGAATACAAATCCTTGTAAATTGTAGTTTACCCATGATGAATGACCTCTCGATCACTTTGGAAAATGACTATGTATTATTGTCCCCTTTAACAATTGAAAACCACCATCATCTTCTCCCCATTGCTTCACAAGAAAAGTTGGTGCACTATTCCCCTTCCGATATCGAGACCCCAGCAGCCCTGAAAAGGTATGTTGAAACCGCCTTGGACCAGAAAGAAAGAAAAACCAGTATTCCCTTTATCATTTTGGATAAAGGAACCCAATTGTATGCGGGATGCACACGGTACATGCATATAGATTGGCAAAACAAGGTACTTGAAATTGGTTCTACGTGGATTGGCAGGGAATTTCATGGGTCGGGACTCAATGCCCAAATGAAGGACCTGATGCTGCGACATGCTTTTGAAACCATGCGTTTTGAAAAGGTCGAGTTTCGTATAGATGAACGAAATCTACGGTCGCGAAAGGCGGTCGAAAAACTTGGGGCTGTACTTGAAGGCATACTTCGAAAAAACATTTATCTTTTGGATGGATTTAAGCGTAATACCTGTTGTTATGGTATTTTGAAAGAAGAATGGCTAACCGAAAACACGCCATAAGAAAATTGCTATGAACCAATTGATCGCATACGTAACCCTAGTCGTAAAGGACTATGATGAAGCTATCCAACTCTATACACAATAACTAGGTTTTAACCTCCTTGAAGATACCCCATTGGATGATAATAAAAGATGGGTATTGGTTTCACCGAAGGATTCAAAAGGTACTGCATTATTATTGGCCAAGGCCGTTTCGGAAACACAAAAGAAATGTATTGGCGACCAAACCGGCGGGCGCGTATTTCTATTTCTCCATACCAATGATTTCTGGAGGGATTACGACCGTATGAAGGCCAAAGGGGTTCTATTCAATGAAGCCCCTCGACAGGAGATTTATGGCACTGTGGCCGTTTTTCAGGATCTTTATGGAAATCTTTGGGATTTATTGGAACCCAAAACGTAATTATTCTTGTTCTGTCGCTTCCTCAGGGACTTCGTAGTACACAATTTTACGAGTAGTATAACTATTTTCAGGTGTAACGATCTCTTTGATCCAATTGCCATCTTCCCCGTTGTCGTACTGATAAATGAACTCTTTTACACTAACATCCTTCCCTGATTTTGAAGTGGATTTGACCAGCATCCCCTTTTCATCATATTCATAAGTATTGATTTCATTGGGAACGAACTGATTCTTTTCGGGGTCGTGAACGAATTTAGTCTCAGATCGTAGTTTTCCATTTGGTTCGAACACCTGCTCCGAGGCAGAATTAGGTTCCCCGTCCAAAAACTTTTTGGTCAAAACCACGCTCTGTTGTTTTTTATCCTTACCTATTCTGGTTGATTTACGTACCGATTTAAGAAGGGTCCCGTTCAACGAATTGGTCTGGGTCTGCTCCCCCTTATAATCGGTATATTCGATCAAGGTCTCATCATTGCCATCGTTATTGGTCCTAATGATTTTCACCAGGATATTATCGGCGTTGTATACATATTCATATCGGTCTAAAAATTCCTTGTCGTACGAAATGATCTTTTCCGTGACCTTTCGTACCGGAATGGTATCGATTTCATAAAAATTGGCATACGAGGTGCTACTTTCAAAAATACTGTTTCTATAATTCTCAAAACGTCTTTCGATGAGCTCCCCGCCCCGATATTTATAATAGGTCACATCATAATCAGTATCGTTATAGCGGGTTACTGATTTGGTCAATTTCCCATCCTTATCAAAATCATAGGTTT
>NZ_JBATHS010000086.1:0-28761 GCF_049667165.1 Maribacter sp. | reverse complement strand
GGATACGGTTGCTATTACACTGATTCCAAAAGCGGCTCTTGTTGAAAACGGTGGATTGAAGGGAGTTTATACCATTAGCGATCAAAATAGGGCACTTTTGAGATGGTTGCGATTAGGTAAGACCTATGGCGATAGGGTTGAAGTTCTTTCTGGCTTAAATAGTGATGAGGAATACATCATTTCGGCCGAGGGCAAGTTATATAATGGTGCCAAGGTTATTTTGCAGTAAATCGTTGGATAAGGATTAGAATCAAGAATCAAGACCGAAGAATAAAAGCTAAAAGATGCAAGAAGGAATATCAGGTAAAATAGCAAAAGTTTTCATCAATTCTAAGTTGACCATATTGCTTATGGTCGCATTGATGGCCATAGGCGTATATAGCTCTTTTTTGATACCTAGGGAAGAGGAACCGCAGATTATCGTACCCATGGCAGATGTTATGGTAGGATATCCAGGGGCAAGTCCCACGGAAATTGAGAACCGGGTGGTAAAACCGCTCGAAAAAATCATTTCCGATATCAAAGGCGTTGAGCATTTACATGCAATGGCGATGAACGGCCAAGCTATGATTATTGTTCAATTTTATGTTGGCGAGGATACAGAACGTTCGTATGTGAACTTGTACAACGAATTGATGAAACATCGCGATATGTTTCCACCAGGGGTGTATGAACCTTTGGTAAAAACGCGTGCCATTGATGATGTGCCGATGTTGGGGCTAACGCTTTGGAGCGAAAATTATGACGATTATAAACTCAAGCTGATCGCTGCGGAACTGAAGAACGAAGTCGAAAAAATAAAGGACGTTTCGATTACGAAAACGATCGGGGGCAGGGATCGACAGCTAAAGGTGGTTTTGGACAAGGACAAAATGGCTGAAAATGGCATTGATGCCTTGGGCATAATGCAAATGATCCAGGCAAATAACCAGCAATCACAATCGGGAAGTTTTATAAAGAACGATACGGAATATTTGGTAACGACCGGCCAATTTTTAAGTACAGCGGAAGATGTGGAAAACTTGGTCATCGGAGTGAACAACAATTTACCGGTTTACCTAAAGCAAGTCGCCTCGGTACAGGACGGGCCATCAACCCCAAAAAGTTATGTATCCTTTGGCTATGGCCAATCTAATGAGAGTTACCTCAATGCATCATCCGAATATCCTGCCGTTACGCTGTCCATTGCAAAGGTAAAGGGAGCCGATGCCATGAAAATTTCTGAAAAAATCCTGGACAAGGTCGAACTTTTAAAGCGAAATTTGATTCCTAGCGATGTTCATATAGAAGTTTCAAGAAACTATGGGGAAACCGCATCACATAAGGTGAGCGAACTTTTACTCCATTTAGGGGTCGCCATCCTAGCTGTAACCATATTGGTTATGCTTGCCATGGGCTGGCGCGGAGGGTTGGTCGTTTTCTTTTCTGTACCGTTGACCTTTGCGCTAACGCTCTTCAGTTATTATATGCTGGATTATACCTTGAACCGGATTACACTTTTCGCATTGGTTTTTGTCGTGGGAATTGTGGTGGATGATAGTATCATTATTGCCGAGAATATGCACCGTCATTTTAAAATGAAACGGTTGCCGTTTAAACAAGCGGCGATATTTGCAATCAATGAGGTTGGAAACCCTACCATTTTGGCCACTTTCACGGTTATTGCCGCGATTTTACCCATGGCATTCGTATCGGGTATGATGGGGCCCTATATGTCGCCCATGCCCATTGGGGCATCGATTGCCATGCTTTTATCCTTATTTGTGGCACTTACGGTAACCCCATATCTTGGATACCATTTGTTACGGGAAAAAGATGAACAAAAGCACAAGGAAGATGCAGGGTTCGAGACTGGATTCATTTATAAGATCTATAAAAAAATAGAACAACCATTGTTGGATAGTTCTAAAAAACGATGGGCTTTTATAGGTATCACGGTTGTTTTATTAATTGGCTCCATATTGATGTTCTTTGTCAAGGCGGTTGCCGTTAAAATGTTGCCTTTTGACAATAAGAACGAATTTCAGATTGTAGTTGATATGCCCGAAGGCACTACTTTGGAACGCACAGCACAGGTTACCAAAGAAATTGCACAGTACTTAACGACCCGCCCAGAGGTAGTGAATTATCAGAATTATATTGGCACATCGGCCCCTATTACGTTTAACGGGCTTGTACGGCACTATGATCTTCGGGGTGGAAGCAATATGGCAGATATACAGGTAAATTTATTGCATAAGGAAGATCGGAGTGCGCAAAGCCATGACATTGCAAAATTGGTGCGGCCCGAAATTCAAAAAATCGCAAAAAAATATGGAGCCAACGTAAAGGTAGTGGAAGTCCCGCCCGGACCACCGGTACTTTCGACCATTGTTGCTGAGGTCTACGGACCTGACTATGGCGAACAGATAAAAGTGGCACGTCAAGTGAAGGAAATTTTGGAGAATACCACGGATATCGTTGATATTGATTGGATGGTAGAGGATGAGCAGACAGAATTCCGCTTGGAGGTAGATAAGGAAAAAGCCATGTTGAATGGTATTGCCCCGCAACAAATTGTCGGTGCGGTCACTACGATTTTACAGGAATACCCCATTTCAAATCTTTACGATGAAACATCAAACGAAAGTGTAGGTATTGTACTTTCCTTAAGCGATGCCGATAAAAGTTCGTTACAGGACATTCAGAATATAAAGATAAATTCCTCTCTTGGCAAGACCGTGCCTGTAAGTGATTTGGTCATCGTCAAGACCGATACCTTGCAAAAAACCATCTACCGGAAAGATCAAAAAAGGCTCGTTTATATAACTGCGGATATGGCAGGTGCGTTGGAGAGTCCCGTTTATGCCATTCTTGGTATGGAAGAAAAGCTCAAAAAAATAAAGCTTCCCGAAGGATATAAAGTCAATGAACTTTATATGGATCAGCCGACGGACGAAAGTGATTTCTCAGTTAAATGGGACGGCGAATGGCAGATTACCTTGGAGGTATTCAGAGATTTAGGAGTCGCATTTTTAGTGGTAATCATTATTATTTATATGCTGATCGTGGGTTGGTTCCAAAATTTCAAAACGCCTATAGTGATGATGGCCGCGATTCCCCTTTCCTTGATCGGGATTGTTTTGGGTCATTGGTTGCTGGGCGCATTCTTTACAGCAACATCGTTTATCGGTATGATTGCCCTGGCTGGAGTAATGGTCCGAAACTCTGTGTTGATCATCGATTTTATTGAAATACGGTTAAATGATGGTATCCCCATTAAGCAAGCCATTATTGATGCTGGTGCGGTGCGTACAACACCTATTTTATTGACAACGGGTGCCGTGGTCATTGGAGCATCCATTATTTTGTTCGACCCTATTTTTCAAGGTTTGGCCATATCTTTGGTAGCAGGTGCGATCGTTTCGACTTTCCTGACCTTGATTGTGGTACCTCTGATTTATTATATGATAGAAAAGAAAAAATATCCTGAAGCGAAGGAGGAACTAGGGGATAATAGCCAAGAATAAAAAAGGGTCAGTGTTGAAGAACAGGGTCTAAACAATAGGGAAAAATATAAAAACTAAAAGATGAAACTACTCATTATTACGGCCAGTACGGCATTTGATAAAAACATCAAGGAGATTCTAAAAAAATCAGAAGTCAAGACTTTTTCCTATAAAAAGGTAAAAGGGTCTAGGGATGTGACCGAAGAATCGGTTTCGAACAATTGGTTTGCCACCGAAATGAATGAAAACGAATCAACCCTTTTCTATGCGTTCATAAATAAAGAAAACGTAGATCAAGTTTTTGGGTTGGTCTCCCAATTTAACGAAAAGCAGGAAACGATTTCAAGGATCCATGTTGCTGTAATGAACGTTGAAAAATCAAATTAAATTCGAGTGAAGTAAGACCGTTGTAGTTCCCATTAAAAGGAGCGGTTAGTATAAATTTAAAAGCAATTCCAATGTTAAATAAATATTTTAGGATTATTGTCGGATGTTTTATCATGCTTAGTGCATTATTGGCGATGTATGTTAACATCAATTGGTTGTGGTTTACTTTGTTTATCGGGGCCAATATGTTTCAATCGGCTTTCACCAAATGGTGTTTGTTAGAAAAGATATTAGTGAAATTAGGTGCTAAAGAAGGTGGGGAAGGTTGTGCGGTATAAGCATAACGCATTATTGGCGGGTTGATCCATTGCATTTGTAGTCCTACATTTTACGATAAAAAGTGGGGGGTCCATTAAGTTTAAAAAATTTCCTTTAAATTTGATGGACCCACATCACTTACTATGAAGCACATACTTGCTAAATTTCTGAAATTTTCCACCCCACTATTCAATACCCGCGCTGCGGGTCTTTATTTATTACTCTTTGCTGCAGCTATTGGTATTGCTACATTCATCGAGAATGACTTCGGTACTTCCGCAGCCCAAAACGTCATCTATAAATCTTGGTGGTTTGAGCTATTACTTCTCTTATTCGGGATAACCATAATAGTGAACATTATTAAGTTTCGCATGGTTCAGCAAAAGAAGTGGTCTTTGCTTATTTTTCATGGGGCGATCATTATAATACTAATAGGAGCCGGGGTTACAAGATATTTTAGTTTTGAGGGCATTATGCATATTCGTGAAAACGGTACGGCAAATAGCTTCTTGTCATCCAATGCCCACTTGAAGTTCAAAGTGGATAAGAACAAGACTACCTATGATTTCGATGAGCCTGTACTTTTTGCTTCCTTGGGGAACAATAGCTGGAAGGGGGACTATCTAATCGATGGGGACTTGATTACGGTTGATGTTAAAGAATTCATTCCCAATCCAAAACAGGTGTTGACCGAAAGTATTGACGGTACCCCTACGCTTCAAATTGTGGTTGCCGGGGCCAATGGACGGGAAGAATACTATATTGAACAAGGGCAGACCAAAAGAATCAGGAACATCATTTATAATTTTCAGGATACCCAACTGCCTGATGCCATCAATATCATTTTTAGGAACGATTCGCTACTGTTTACCTCGAATAGAACCTTGACCCAAATGACAATGGCAACGCAGAAAAAAGATACGGTTTATCCTTCTGAAACCTATCAGCCCCTAATATTAAGATCTTTATATTCCGACGGTAGTAATAATTTTGTGGTTTCCGATTTTAAAAGGGAAGGGAAGGTCTATATCAAATCGGAAGATACAAAAGTTCGCAATGAGAGTTTAACAGCCCTATTATTGGAAATCGCTGTGAACGGAACAAAGAAAGAAGCCTATGTCTATGGGAGTAGGGGCACAGAGGGCAGGCCGCAACAATTGAATTTCGATGCGCTTAATTTGGCGGTTTCCTATGGTTCCAAGGAGATAACGGTGCCTTTTCAAATAAAATTGAACGAATTTATTCTAGAAAAGTATCCCGGCACCAATAGTGCCGCTTCCTATGCCAGCGAGGTCACCTTGGTCGATGAGTCCAAAAATGTAAAAATGGATTATCGCATTTTCATGAACAATATATTGGACTATGGGGGCTATCGTTTTTTTCAATCTTCATTTGACAAGGATGAAAAGGGGACGTATTTAAGTGTAAACCACGATTTTTGGGGCACATGGATTTCGTATTTGGGCTACGCTTTGTTGACATTAGGAATGGTTTGGACCTTATTCAGTAAAAAAACACGGTTTTATCAGGTAACCCAAAAAATCAAAAAGTTACGGGCAAAATCATCAACTTTTGCGCTTTTACTCTTCCTATCCTCTTCATTCGCCCTCGCACAATCGCCTACCTATGTGGAAAAAGTTGTTGCCGTTGATCATGCCAATGCATTCAGTGAATTGGTGGTTCAGGATTTTAAAGGCAGAATGAAACCTGTACATACGCTTTCCCGAGAAATAATGCGCAAGTTGGCACGAAAGGAAAGCATGTACGACTTGACCGCCGACCAGATTTTATTGAGCATGTTCGTCAATAAACAAGACTGGTATAAGGCCGAGATCATAAAATTGGGTAAACATAAGGATATTCATAAGGCGTTAAGCGTTGCAGGGGATTATGCTTCCTATGCCGATTTTTTCAATACCAATGGGGAATATAAGCTTAGGGATGAAGTACGACGCGTGTATGGATTGGAACCTATCGATCGAGGGGTCTATGAAAAAGAATTGTTGAAGATTGATGAGAGATTGAATATCCTGAACATGGCATTCTCTGGGAGTCTGTTGAAAATCATTCCGAATCCCAATGACCCCAATAATACGTGGTTATCAAATGCGGCACATAGGCATAGCCCTGATGATGGCCATAATCACGATGGAGTAGGGGATAAATTTTTTAATTCATATACCGAGGCACTAAAATCAGGAATTGAAAATAACGATTATACGCAGGCAAGCCTACTTTTGAATGAATTGAAAGAATACCAAAATGAAAATGGAGGGGAAATAATGCCGTCCCCATCAAAGATCAATGCCGAAATACTGTTGAATAAAATGAATGTATTTACCCGATTGGGCCTATTTTATATGCTATTGGGTATTGCCTTTCTATTCTTTTTGTTCTTATCGGTTTTTAAGCCTAAACTTGATTTACAAAAAGTGTATCTGGTTCTTTTCTCCTTAGTGATTCTTGGATTTGTGCTCCATACGATAGGACTGGGGCTGCGTTGGTACGTTTCGGGAAGGGCGCCATGGAGCAACGGCTATGAATCCATGATCTATATTGCATGGACATCAACACTGGCCGGTGTATTGTTTACACGAAAGTCTTTTGGAGGGTTGGCGGCTACCATGGTATTGGCGGCTACAATTCTGCTGGTATCCACTTTGAGTTTTCTGGATCCGGAAATCACCCCTTTGGTCCCTGTTTTAAAATCATATTGGTTGACCATTCATGTATCATTGATAGCCGGCAGTTATGGTTTTTTAATGTTAGGAGCCATTATCGGTCTAATAAATCTGATACTCATTATTTTTCTAAAGGAATCTAACAAAAATAGGGTAAAAAGAATAGTTCAGGAAATGAGCTATATCAGTGAATTGACCTTGATCGGTGGTTTATTCATGGTCAGTATAGGTACCTATCTAGGAGGGGTTTGGGCCAATGAGTCTTGGGGCAGATATTGGGGTTGGGATGCAAAGGAAACATGGGCCTTGGTGACCATACTTGTTTATGCCTTTATCCTGCATATGCGCATCATTCCTAAATTGACCGGGTTGTTCGCCTTTAATGTGGCGACCATTTTCGGATTGGCTTCTGTGATCATGACGTATTACGGGGTGAATTACTATTTATCCGGGTTGCATTCCTACGCTACGGGAGATCCCATACCCATACCCAGCTGGGTCTATGTGGTGGTGGTTTCAATAATTACCATCAGTGTGCTGGCCTACTTAAAAAAACGGAAGTATCCGGTAATTTCTTAAGTTCAATCGAAAAGAATTCCTCTAGACGCTGCCTAGGGTTAGTTGGTTTCCTATAATCCTTTTTGAGAGCACTATTTTACAAGCTCACCATTTTCTAAAATAAGTTCGTACATGTAGCCCGCACCAAAATCCTTGTTCAGGACTACGAGTCCACGAATGGTGATGTCAGAACCTTCGGGTACAAAGGTATTCGAAGTGACCACAAGATCATAATCATCCTTACTTCCATCTTGAATATGCAGCCAATTCCGGTCCATGATATTCGGATTTACCTTCACACATTTTCCACTTAATTGAATGGTGCTACCTTCATATTTTTTAGGGTCTTTGACCAATTCGGCAATTTTAATCGACCCCTTATGTTCCACTACCTTATCAGTATGCGTGGGAATGTCCTCTTTTTGCACAATAGGTGCACTTTTTTGAACGCCTGTATTCAAACCATCAACATGTTTTGAATGATCTTGGGATACCAAACTGGAAATCAAGTAAATAGTATCAAAGACCTTGTTGTATTCCTTGCTTTCAAAATCGGTCTTTAAAAGTCCTCCTCTATAAAAATAGGTTCCTCCCTTTTCGATTTCTTGTTTTCGGGTAGCGATCCAAAATTTGGAATTCCCCTCTGAAACATTAAGGTATACGTACCTGGATGCCTGTAAAATCTCATTTACGGTAACTTGGTGCATTTCGTTTGAAAAAGAATCATTGGCACCTGAAACCACCTGTGTGGCAGCGTCAGGAGTGAATATTCCGCTTTTTTGTGTTTTTTCTTGTTGGTTTGAAGATTCGATGACCTTGGGTCCGTTGTTACAGGACATAAGAAATAAGGTGCATAGAAATATTGAAATCGATCTATTTAAAGGGTACATAGTGATGCGAATTTAAAAACGTTGTATAATTCTCGAGTATATTCTAATATTGTTCTCGTCATCAAAGGTAGAAAGTTCACCTGAGATACTGACCAATAGTTTGCGATTTATGTTGTAAGAGAGATTTGTTCCAAAATAGTGTTGTTCAAAGGAATCCATGCCGCTGGTATAGTCATAGAATACCAATCTATAGTAAAGATCTGTATGTAATCTGCCATTCAAAAATTCCTTGGAATACCTTGCTCCCCCTATATTACTTAGTAAATAGTTGGATTCATTCCTATTATAGGTCAATGAAAGTCGACCCCCAATATTCGGAACTTTGGATAGGGTTACATACCCATAAATATTGTCCGATTTATTCCCATTATCACTCTGGAACCTTTTGCTGTAACTAATACCGGCAAAAATATTTTTATAGGGTTTGAAATTTATTCTGGCCCGGGCCCCTTGTCTTGCGATATCATCATCCAGCAAACGCTCAATTTCGGTTTGTAAGGTTTCATAATAGATAATTCGCTTGCGGGAATCGTAGGATAGCATCATATTCAGTGCCCGACTGAACCTATACCGAGCCGAAACATATAAATTGGTAAGCCTTAGATTATTTTTAGTGGTATAGTTGACCTTGCTGTAAATATCCATTTCCATGGATGCGAAAATATTCAGGTCTTTGAATAAGGTACTTGAATGTTGCATATAGGTATACCGCCTGTCAATATCACCGTTGCCCCGCTGTTCTATGGCACCAATAGTCGTTTGTGAATAGAAATTGTCGGAATTGGTAATGGTACCGAAATATCCTCCGTATTGCATTAAATCGGCGTTAAAACCATAGTCAAAAATATCGGGTCTAAAACCCACAATGGCCCCTACATAGTTATTACCAAAATATTTTTCAACTTGGAGACCATCAATGGCTCCAATGGATGACATTTTCGGATTTATATTTCGGCCTAATGTGATAGATAGTGTAGGTGTTGCATCATATCTGGCCCCTAAATTATACACCCTCAAAAAACTGTTTTTTTGAAGTGAGGAGGTTTCGGCTTGGTCTAGGATATGTCTATAATTCAAATAGGCATTAAAAGAAAATTTAGAATCCTTGATATGATCTGCATCCACAGAAAGACGGGACATGATACGATGTCGGTCATCCCTATTACTCAATATATTACTATAACTGGAGGCGGAAATCCGTCCACGAATTTTCTCTTTGTATGTAGGATCTTCCAGCAATTCATCCGCATCAAGGACCACGGGAACGAATTCCTTTGTAGGTGCCGCTTCAATGACTTTCTCTTTAGGCTTGATCACAAAAAAGACAGCATCCCCTTTTTGTATTTCACAACCATTGACCACTTGGCACACACAGGAACTTGATGATTTGCTTTTCACCACCAAACATGCCGTATTGGTACTCTTTAGGTGTAAACTATCCCCAATAGCTATATTTTGGGTGTTCTCAAATTTAACATAAATATTGCTCGTGGTAACAAACGAAACGGCACCCTCAATTCTTTCGTCATTGGTCTGACCGAAAACATTGTAGGTTAAAATAATAAAGACTATTAGCGCATTAAATAGATACTTCATTCCTATTAATTATTACCATCGGGGTGGCATTCCAGGCAAGCAGTACTTACATACTCATAGTTATTTACATCACTATGGTCATTGTTCGTTTCGTTCAGCCCATGACAGGTGAAGCAGGTGAAATCGGCATAGCTCGTGGGGTTGGCATGGCATTCCACACAATCGTTCCATACTTCGCCCTCTCGATGCTTACCCGAGTAAATTGGAAAATACTGTCCATCATGATCAAACTCTGCAGGGGTCCAACCAGGGTTGGTGGTATGACAAGCCACACAGTCTGTAGGGAAATTTGCAGCTTGGTGGTTAGGGTCATTGGTTTGGTCATAATCATCCTGATGGCAACTAACACAATCCGGTGAAAGCCCCGTGTAGGTGCCATTGGTATGGCATTGTGTACAATCCTGCAGATCATGGCCTTGCGTCAATGGGAAAAAGTCATGGTTGATCGTCGCAGGCGTCCAACCGGGACTAGTGGTATGGCAGGTAACACAATCCGTTGAGAATCCTGATGTGGCATGGTTGGGATCACTGGTCTGGTCGAAATCGCTTTGATGACAGCTAACGCACTCCGGTGAAAGCCCTGTATAGGTTCCATTGGTATGGCATTGCGTACAATCCTGAATATCATGCCCTTGGGTCAATGGGAAAAAGTCGTGGTTGATGGTTGCAGGTGTCCACCCGGGACTTGTGGTATGGCAGGTAACACAATCCGTTGAAAAGCCTGATGTGGCATGGTTCGGGTCGCTCGTTTGATCGAAATCGCTTTGATGGCAGCTAACACATTCCGGTGAAAGTCCTGCATAGGTTCCATTGGTATGGCATTGGGTACAATCCTGCAGATCATGGCCTTGGGTCAATGGGAAAAAGTCATGGTTGATTTCGGCGGGTGTCCACCCGGGACTTGTGGTATGGCAGGTAACACAATCCGTTGAGAACCCTGATGTTGCATGGTTCGGGTCGCTCGTTTGATCGAAATCGCTTTGATGGCAACTGACACATTCAGGGGATGCATCGGAATAATTTTCTGTGGTATGGCATTGCTTACAATCTTCTATGTCATGGCCCAATGTCAATGGGAAGAAATCATGATTGCCAATATCTGCAGGGGACCATCCTGGACTTGTGGTATGGCAGGTAACACAATCCGTTGAAAATCCACTGGTCTGATGGTTTGGATCTTGGGTGGCCATATAATCCTCTTGATGACAGCTTACGCATTCGGGAGAAAGCCCAGCGTAGGTGCCATTGGTATGGCATTGGGTACAATCCTGTATATCGTGGCCTTGGGTCAATGGGAAAAAGTCGTGGTTTATGCTTTCTGAATCCCACCCAAACCCGAGCGGATTATGGCATTCAATACAATTTGTGGAATACCCGGCGGTGGTATGGTTCGGGTTCTGCGTACTTGCATAATCATCTTGATGACAACTGATACAATCGTTACCGATCCTATCAAAACGCAACGAGGTTTCAGAGGTATGGCATTCCACACAACTTAGATTACTATGCGAACCAATCAATGGAAAACCATTTGCTTCATGCAGTTCCGGAATGTTATCCACCAACCAGGTTTCAGAACCATGGCATTGGGTACAGTCATTCCCAACAGATTGGCTATGTACATCGGTATGGCATGAAACACAATCCATGGGTGCTTGGTCAAAGACCAACGTAGTGTGACATAATTTACAATCGGTCTGCTGGTGGGTGCCTTCCAATTGAAAGTCGGTCTTGTCATGATCGAATTGTATTGTCGCATAGTCCATACTCCATCCCGAGGGATTATGGCAACGAACACAGTCCATCTTCAGCTGTTCACCATGCGGTGATTGGCCAAGGACGGGAACGATTCCCATAAGGAGAAACGCGATTATAAATGACAGTCGATACATCTAAACTTTTGTATTTTATATACTACTTCAATTTCCCCGTCCGCATTGGCTATCTCGTGACAGGCGCTACATTGGATCTTTGCATGCTCCCCTTCCAACGGAAAATCGGTAAGTTCATGATTGAACGTCTCTGGAAACCAGCTACTGGTCACATGGCATCTTGTACAGTCCGTTACGCCATTGATTGCAAAGGTTTCGTCATGTTTATTCTCATGACAGGAAATGCACTTGGAATCCAAATTAATGAATTTCTGTTCCCCAAGTCCTTTATTATCAGCTATTTCGTTGAAATGACATTCCCTACAGGAAACATCGGTATGTTTCCCGGTCAAGGGCCATTGGGTCTGGTTATGGTCAAAATCGACCGTTGTCCATGCATCATTGGCGTGACATACCGTACAATCATCCTTAGGATAATAGTTTTCACTGATGTAACCCTCATGTATATCTTGGTGGCAATCGACACAGGTCCCTCCTAAATTCCTGAACGTCCATTTTTTATCATCTTCACTGACATGACAGGCAAAACAAGGGGTTGCAATATGTGCACCTTCAAGGGGAAATTCGGTTTCTTGATGTTGTTCCAACGTATAGAGACTAAAATCGAAACCCTTTTCCAAAGAATGGCATTGCACGCAATCAGGTGACACCCCATTTTCCTTAAATTCACCTCGATGGTAGTCGTCATGACAATTGGTACAGGCGGAAAAATCGATGGGTGCTGTAAACCTTTTTTTGTGGCATTGTTTACAGTCGACTTCGATATGCTTTCCTTCTAAAGGATAATCTGTAACACTATGGTCAAAGAAATTCATAGTGCGCAAAGACAAAAAGCTACTCTCCCTATGGCATTTTATACAGTCTTGGCCGAATTTTCCATTGTGAACATCCTCGTGGCAACTCACGCAACTATTTTCATTGAAATTTCGTTGGTCCTGAAACACTTTGAGGGGATCACTGTTGCTCACATGACAATTGAAACAATCGACTTCATTATGACTGCCCCTAAGTTCAAACTTGGTTTGGTTATGGTCGAAGTTGCCCATACCCTTAAAATCGTTAAAGGAAGTTTCTGTATGGCATTGGGAACATTGCCCAACCAATTGCTTATCGTGTGGGTCTTCGTGACAAGCAATACAATCATTAAACTCCAAATCGGTGAACTCTTGGAATTCCTTCCCATTTCGGGTGGTGATTTGGTGGCATTCTTTACAATCCACCTCATTGTGTTCGCCTTTTAAAGCAAAATCCGTTTTATTATGGTCAAATTTAGGCGCTGGTTTAAAACCCTCCATATCATGGCAATCCATACAGGTATTCGCTAAGGTTTCTTGATGATAGTCATCATGACAGGAAAGACAGGTTTCATCCAATCCCAAAAAGGTGTTTTTCTTCTTTTTTAGGTCTAGGTCCGCAATATTTTCTGAAACGTGGCATTTTCTACAGTCGACTTCATCGTGGGCCCCTTCGAGTTCATACCCTGTTAGGTTATGGTCAAAAGCATCTTCGTCGAGATGTATCATATCGAATTTGCGACCATGATGATCACTATGGCATTCAAAACAATCTTGTTTTATAACTTCCGTTTGGCCATGTAACCCCTGTTTTCTATTCACCAAGGTTTGAATTTCTTTATGGCATTCCAGACATTTCCGATCCGAAACCTTATCGCCCAAGTCGTGGCACTGGGTGCAATTGCTCATCCCTTCCAATTCGGCATGGGCTTCAGATAGGTCACCAGGAGATATTTGACCATACGAAAAGGTTATGGCCAGAAACAGGAAAAAAGATATATGTTTAAGATTCGGTCTCAATCCATTTCAGTGTTTTTTCATAATATGTCCATGTCGTTTGGTGATTTCAATGCCAGCGTTTTGTAAAAAACTGGTAGGAAGTTCACCACCTGCGAAAATATATACCAAGTCATTTTCGATTTCAATCTCGTCCGATTCCGTTTTTAATAGTACACTTTTGTCATTGATAGACAGTAAATTGGAATTATATACGACCTCAATGGAAGCATCGGCTTTTGCTTCCTCGATTTTATCCCTGTTTTTTGGTTTTAACCTTGAAAATTGGTCCTTTCTATAAGACAGGATGACCTCATTTTCATCTTTTAGAAGCAAGGCGGATTCTATGGCAGAATCGCCACCACCAACAACAATTATTTTTTTGTTCGCTATTTGTTCGGGCTCTAATAAACGATATGCCACTTTCTGACTTTCCTCTCCCGGGACCCCCAATTTTCGGGGAGTTCCCCTTCGGCCTATCGATAGAAGTACTTGGTTGCAAAGATATTCCTTACCGGTATTTGTCGTTACTTTAAAAACTTCATCCTCTAAGGGAACAATGTTTTCTACTTTAGTATGTTCATGTATTTCCAGGTCGTGTTCGGATATCACTTTCTTCCATAACTGCAGCAATTCATCTTTGGAGGTGTCATATAATTTCGCCTTGCCGTAAAGGGGAAGATCCATGGGTGATGTCATGACTATTTTTGACCTTGGAAAGGTGTAAACCGTTCCCCCTAAAGAGTCTTGTTCTAAGGTGATGGCCGTTAGCCCATATTCTTTGGCGGCCAAAGTTGCGGAAATTCCTGCTGGACCTGCTCCGATAATGACCACATCGAAGATATTTTCCTTCGATGGCTTTTTGTTTTTGGCAATGCTTTTCATAGCCTGTTGCCCCTGTTCCACACTATTTTTTATCAAGCCCATACCCCCCAATTCCCCGGCAATGTACATGCCTTTGATATTGGTCTCATAGTCTTCGCTGACATGCGGTAGGTCGACCCCTCTTTTTTCGGTACCGATACGAAGTGAAATGGCCTCTACAGGGCAATCATGGAAACATGCCCCGTGACCTATACAATTTGAGGTATTGATTACCGTGGCAATGCCGTCAACAATACCCAGGATATCCTTTTCGGGGCAAGCTTTGATGCAGGCACCGCTGCCAATGCAGGTGTTCAGGTCAATGTGGGGGTAAAGGGAAACAGGTTCGAACAACCCTTCTTCCTTGGCGACAGCAACCTTTTTGACGGTTTCTATCGTCTTTTTGTGCTTTTTTCTGAGATAGAAGAGTATCGTTATGGCGCATAGTAGAAATACGATGCCATAGACGAAAAGTTCTTCCAAAATAACTTCTTCCATCTAATTTTGTGTTTGGTTGTATTAGTTTAAACAACTGATATAGCGCAAACCCTACTTGGTGTGTGCTACATGTCTTGACTTTTTAAAAAATCCATTTGTAACCAAAGGCCAACGTAACCCCGATATGTATAACCACGATAACCAACATAATGAGCGCAAAAGGCATATGAACAACATGCCAATATTTAAAAAGTTGCTGCATTTTCGCTAGTCTCGCAATTTTTTTAGAGAGCGAAATCTCATTTTTCACCATCTTGATGATGTTGTTCCTATCCGATTTTGGTAAGTCCTTTCTATTTAGAACTTTCCTTAGATAGCCTAATTTTTCACTATTCCCTGTTGTGTTCCCTTCACTCATTAAATCTGAGATAATATCGAGTGTGTTCGATTCCAATTTGAATTTTTGGTGCAGTACCACAGCCAAATCGGTCTTCATTTCCTTTAGCTCGTTCATGGTCATTTGCCGACCTTCAATGGTCTTGGGGATTTGGTTATAAATGAACCTGCCCACAACTCCGCTCAATACCACGGCTACCATACTCCAAAATGCAATCGAGACGATACCTCCGAACTTAAAGGCGGTATGGAACAAAATCAATATGGGCCCTAGGGTACAAAGGAAAATATGGAATTCCAATAAGTATTTTAGCCGAATATATTTGGCCAAAAAATTATAGCGCTTTCTTGCGATGTAAATCGCAACGCCAAAAAGGATCATCAAGGTTCCAAAAATGCCAAGCCCTTGGCCATAAAGGCCACTCGGTTTGAACCAATCATGTCGTGGGTGATAAAACCGTTCTTCCAATGCAGTATTGTAATAGGTAAATCCTATATAAAACAAATAGGCGGTCACCACCAAGGTAATGGTGACCATAGTGGCGATAAACGCGGTATGCACGGATTTATTCAAAACGCATCCAATTTGTTAATTCTCATGATCTTACATTAGAAACGTTGTTTTCCAAAAAATATTGAGGAAGGGGAAAGTATTTCAGTTTTTAACAAATTTTTACTTAATGGTTTTAATTGTACTTGAAAATTTATAAAGTTTGCAACTATGGTTATTTTTGTCATTATTGACTGAGGTTTTTCTAACGAATTTTCACGATAATAGATTTCAGTGCAGTGGTGCCTTTTCTCCAAAAGTCCGTCAGAAAGAGGGAAGGGTAGGTTTTGAATTTTGATAGCTATAGTTACGCAGGTATGACAATTGGTGTATTCAGAGAGACATTTGGCAATAAAGTGGGGCTGGTACCTTCGGTAGTCCAAAAGTTGATAAAAAGGGGGTATTCGGTGCTTGTTGAGAAAAAAGCAGGTAGGAAAGCCTATTTGGCGACAGCTGAATTTGAGGAAGTAGGGGCAAAAACCACGTTAAGGGAGCATATTTTCGAACAGTCAGATATACTGATATCCTTTTTGCCATTGTCAGATACCGAAATTGGCTTCATACGACCTGGGTGTATATATATTTCCCATTTTAAGCCATTTGTATATAAAAAGGTAGCCGCAAAATTGCAGGAGCAGCAAATTTGGGCTTTTAGTTTGGATATGATACCACGATCATCCATTGCGCAATCTATGGATGCCTTATCCTCCATGTCTTCCATTGCCGGTTATAAGGCCGTCTTGAAAGCGGCCGATTTATTGCCCAGATATTTGCAGATGATGATAACTTCTGCCGGAAGTATAAAACCGGCCAAAGTTTTTGTTATAGGTGTAGGTGTCGCAGGCTTACAGGCCATTGCGACGGCAAAAAGACTTGGAGCGATCGTATTTGCCATGGATACCCGTCCGGAAACGGAAGAAGAGGTAAAAAGTCTTGGCGCCAAATTTGTAAAAGTAGAAGGGGCCAAGGAGCCAACAGAGCAGGGTTACGGGGCGCCACAAAGCCAGGAATATATCGAAAAACAACGTAAGAAGGTCTACGATATGGTGGTTAGTTCAGATATTGTCATTTGTGCGGCCACGGTAAGAGCGGCAAAAGCCCCAGTAATTGTGACAAAGGAAATGGTGGAGAATATGCGTAGGGGCAGTGTAATCATGGATCTGGCTTCAGATGCAGGAGGCAATTGTGAACTGACCCAGGACGAAAAGACCATCACCCATAATTATGTGCGTATCGTAGGGGATTCCAACCTTTCGGATGCAGCGGTTGTAGATGCCAGCACTCTTTTTGCCAATAACGTGTACAATTTTCTAAAACATATTACCAATAAAGAGGATTTAAAGCTTCGTTTGGATATGGAAGAGGATGAGATATTTAAATCTTCCTGTATCGCTAGACCTCATGATACTGTTGACAATGAATGAAATATTGAACTTCTTCGAGCAAAACATAGAGATCATTTACCTATTGACCTTTGCGGTCTTCCTTGGTTTTGAGATTATCTCTAAAATCCCAACGGTTTTGCATACCCCTTTAATGTCAGGTTCAAACGCCATCAGTGGGGTGGTACTTATCGGGGCCATTTTAGTCATAAGGGTCACTGAACCCACTAATTATTTCGCCCTGATTATGGCAACGTTGGGAATTATACTGGGTACTATAAATTTGGTCGGGGGGTTGGCCGTAACCAGTAGAATGTTGGAAATGTTCAATAAGAAAAAAAGATAAAATAGTGAATATAATTATACTCGATGGCGTATTGTTCATTGCGTCGGTTTTATTGATCATAGGGCTGCGGAAATTATCGAATCCAGCTTCAGCGAGTAATGGAAATCGTTTGGCCGCAGTAGCCTTGGCTTTAGGCGTTATCGTCGCTTTGGTTTATCCGATGGAAACCCAGAACAATAATTATATCTACATCGTTGCAGGTATTTGTATTGGAGGTATTATTGGCATCATTTCGGCCAAAAAGGTACCCATGACCGCCATGCCAGAAATGGTTTCCTTGTTCAACGGATTTGGGGGATTGTCGGCAGCCCTTATTTCATTGGTTTGGTTGGTGAATACGCATTTTGCTGCGGAAACCATGGAATTGGGAATTGTTTTGTTCAATCTTTTTCTCGGTCTTGTCGCATTCATAGGAAGTATGGTGGCCTATGGCAAACTCAGTGGTTCGTTAAAAGACGAGCACTTAAGAATACCCTTTAGTACGATCGTGAACAGTCTTTTGTTGATCATCGCCATCGTATTGATCATTGTCTTTTCATATTCAGGTCAACTCAGTACCACCCAAACAATCCTTTTTTCGTTACTTTCCTTGTTATATGGTATCACCTTTGTAGCCCCCATCGGAGGTGCCGATATGCCTGTTGTCATTGCCACACTTAATGCGTTGACCGGAATTACAGCGGCGATATCGGGAGTAATAACCGATAATAAATTAATGCTCCTGGGTGGGGTCTTGGTCGGATCTTCAGGTATTATTTTGACCCTTTTGATGTGTAAGGCCATGAACAGGTCTGTTATAAGCGTATTTTTCGGCAATTTTTCGGCTACCAAGGAGGCCGGGAAACTGGTCGAAGGAAATGCCAAGGAGATATCAGCATCCAATCTGGCAATACAGCTGGCCTATTCCCAGAGGGTCTGCATTATTCCGGGATATGGCATGGCCGTAGCCCAAGCCCAAAAAGTGGTCAAGGAACTCGAGGAGGTCTTGGAGGGTAAAGATGTGGAATTCAAATACGCCATACACCCGGTAGCCGGTCGAATGCCGGGTCATATGAACGTATTGTTGGCCGAATCGGATGTTTCCTATGATAAATTGTTGGATTTGGAAGAAGCCAATACGTATTTGGAATCAACGGATGTTGCTATAGTTGTGGGTGCCAATGATGTGGTCAATCCGTCTGCCTTGGATGATCCCGGAAGCAAAATTTATGGAATGCCTATTTTGAATCTATCTAAAACCAAGAATGTCATTGTGCTGAAACGAAGTATGAACCCAGGGTATGCAGGCATTCAAAATCCGTTGTTTTTCAAGGATAACACAAAAATGTTATTCGGGGACGCTAAAAAGAGCATTGAAAGGATATTAATGGAATTGAAAGTTGTTTAATTAGCTTATTACAATCGTATTGTATATGATTATATTAATTAAAGGGTTAAGCTTATTTTATTCATTCCCACTGATTTGATACCTTTATTATTCCATTAAAAAGTAGGCACTTCCCATGAATGCCAATAAGTAGATTTTTCAATATCCACTGATTTTATCTATTCGGAAATATACAGATTGCAGGAATGTATCGATACCACCTAGCCATTACCCACCTCGACATCATATTGCTATAATTCAAAAAGCATTTTCATGATGCTATTATGTTTAAATGGTGATTGTTTTTTCATATTTGGGTGACCATATTTTGTCATTAAGTAGCATTTAATAAGGAATTTTAACTTGGGGTCGTGCACGGAACCCTATTAAATAGGATGTATTAGGGATTCGTAACTAGCTTGTTCCGCCTGTGGTGATATTAATTAAATTGTATCTTTATTGGTTCTAGTTCGACGATACAACTAATATAAAAAACACTTGTTTTGGGTATCTTAAATAAATTACATCGTGAAATAGTTGCCTTATCACCAGAAGACAGTTTTTTGGTGGAAGACCGTACCAAAGAATATTTTGACTATCCCATCCACTATCACCCTGAGATGGAACTCAATTTTGTTCTTAATGGAAAAAATGTCCGACGTATCATAGGGGATAGTATGGAGCATATAGATGACATAGATCTGGTGCTGGTCGGTCCCAACCTGCACCATGTCTGGGAACAGCATGAATGTTTGAACAAAAAGATTCGGGAAATCACGATACAGTTTCATAATGACCTATTTAATGAAACCCTTTTGAACAGAAGTGTAATGCGCCCGATCAAGGAAATGTTTAACCGAGCGTCCCATGGAATCCTATTTTCAAGGGAAACCTCTTTGGCTTTGAAAGATCGTTTGTTGAAAGTTTCGAAAATGGGGGGAATGGATAACTTTATGGAACTGCTTTCCATTCTCTATGACCTGGCAATCTCACGGAATCAAAGACTCTTATCGACGTTAAGCGTTCAACCCGATAATTTTGAGCATAGTAACAAGATCAAGGTCCTTTATGAGTATGTACAAAATAACTATGCTAATAAAATAACCCTTAGCGATGCTGCCACCTTAATCAATATGAGTAATGTTTCCTTCAATCGGTTCATAAAAAAAAGAACGGGGAAAACTTTTGTCGATTATCTGAATGAAGTTCGAATAGGATATGCCTCTAAATTTTTGGTCGAGAAGGATCTTAGTGTCTCTGAAATAGCCTTCCAGTGCGGTTTTAATAGTATTGCCAATTTTAACCGGGTATTCAAGAAAAACAAGAATAGAACCCCAACCGAATATAGGGAAGATTATTCGGGTATCAAACGGGTACTTTGATTTTTGAAATTAATACTGTTTGGGCTTGGGCCTTATTTAATACCTACCATTATTTTGTCATAAGAGGATCTTTTTATTTCAAATTGGTCTAATCCATGGTTAGATTCGATAAAAAAGGTCGGTTTTAGATGTTTAATTTTTAACTTGTGGTAATGAACCCATTTGTTTGTGTCAATGGGCTTAAATCGGATATCAGTTATGCAAATAAAGGAATCATCGGAGGTATATGATGTAATCATAGTCGGCTCAGGGGCCGGGGGCGGAATGGCGACCAAGCAATTGGCAGATGCCGGTTTAAATGTAGCCGTGGTCGAAGCCGGGCCTTTCTTTGATCCCAAAAATCCGGAGCAAATGACACAACTGAAGTGGCCCTATGAATCGCCTAGGAGGGGTGCGGCCAAAACCAGACCTTTTGGTGAATGGGATATGGCGTATGGCGGATGGGAAATAGAGGGTGAACCCTATACCCGTACCGAAGGCACAAAGTTCGATTGGTTCAGATCGCATATGCTTGGTGGCAGAACCAACCACTGGGGACGGATCTCCTTGCGTTTTGGGCCGAAGGATTTTAAACATAAGGATGTTGATGGTCATGGTGAGAATTGGCCTATTAGTTACGAAGATGTGAAACCTTATTACGATAAAGTCGATAAATTGATTGGTGTCTTTGGTACAAATGAAGGGCTTCCCAATGATCCGGATGGATTTTTTCTTCCTCCACCAAAACCTAGATTACATGAATTGTTCTATATAAATGGTGCCAAGAAATCCGGTATTCCTGTTATCCCTGCAAGGATGTCGATGCTGACCAAAAAAATAAACGATGAACGCGGAATATGTTTTTATTGTGGTCAGTGTTCAAGGGCTTGCTCTGTTTATGCGGATTTTTCAGCCGGTAGCTGTTTAATATTCCCGGCACAGAAAAATGGCGGTCGGGTAAAGATTTTCGTAAACTCCGTTGTACGCGAGGTAACTACAAATGAAGAGGGAAAAGCAACAGGTGTTTCCTATATTAGTAAGGAGGACCGAAAAGAATATAAACTAAAGGCAAAAATTGTAGTACTGGCCGCTTCGGCCTGTAGTTCGGCACGTATCCTATTAAATTCAATAAGTAAAGAGCACCCTAATGGTTTAGGTAACAGTAGTGATCATGTGGGTAAATATCTGCATGACTCAACAGGTGCAAGTAGGGCGGGATTTATCCCGGGTTTAATGAATCGTAAGACATCTTATAATGAAGATGGTGTTGGTGGTATGCATGTGTATTCACCTTGGTGGGGCGATAATTCCAAATTGGATTTCCCAAGAGGGTATCATATCGAATTATCGGGGGGTATGGGTATGCCCAATTATGGTTTTGGATATGACCCCAATGAATTCAATAAGTTCTTTGGTTTAAAAGTAGGGGGATATGGTGCTAGTCTCCGAGATGATGTTAAAAAGTATTATGGTTCTGTTGTTCAGTTTGGTGGAAGGGGAGAGGGTATTGCCAGAAAGGACAATTATTGTGAAATAGACCCAACGACCCTAGATCAGTTCGGTATCCCTGTGTTGAAATTCAATTACAAATGGTCCGATTTTGAAATTAAACAGGCCAAACACATGCAAGATACCTTTGAAGAACTTCTGCACAATATGGGCGGGGAACCCTTGGGAGAAAAACCGGGCAAAGATAAGGACTATGGTCTACTCAACCCTGGCGGAGTAATCCATGAAGTAGGTACAACCCGAATGGGCAATGACCCCAAAACCTCGGTTACGAACAAATTCCAGCAACTTCACGATGTTGACAATGTCTTTATTGTAGATGCCGGGCCCTTTGTTTCACAAGCCGATAAGAACTGCACATGGACCATTTTAGCACTTTCCTGGAGGGCGTCGGACTATATTATTGAGCAATTGAAACAGCAGAATATTTAAGGATGGATAGAAGAAAAAGTTTACAGACGATAATCCTAGGGGCGGGGGCAGGAGCTACAGGTTTGGTTTTCACGGGTTGTAAAAATGATAAGGGCCCTACCGTGGAGGAAAATATTGCCTTTGGGGCCGAAAAATTCTTTGGAAGAACTCGAGAAGAGTTAAAACTGATCGAAGAATTAAATGCCGAACAATTCTTCAATGCACATGAAATGGAAACGATTGCTGTATTGAGTACCGTTATCCTTCCTCCAAAAGAACCCCATGGAGGACCTATTGAAGCTGAAGTGCCCGAATTCATTGAGTTTATCGCGAAGGATTTTCCCGAAATGCAAAACATGTTACTCGGGGGTCTCATGTGGTTAGACCACAAATGCAACACGCTGTATGGTCTTGAGTTCAAATCCGCAGCCATTGAACAGCAGAAGCAACTGTTGGATACGATCGCATTTCATGATCTTGAGGTGCCTTTGGAGAAACAACCCATGGAAATACAATTTTTTCACATAATGCGGGGCCTAACCGTTACTGGCTATTATACGTCAAAGGTTGGTATAGCCGATTTGGGCTATAAGGGCAATATGCCCAATGTTTGGGATGGGGTGCCCGAAGATGTCCTGGAGCAACATGGAGTGGCTTATGATCCCGAATGGATCGCCAAATGTGTCGATCAAAGCAAACGGGATATTATTGCCGAATGGGACGAACATGGAAATCTATTAACTTAAATAACAGTAAAATGAAAATGAATTTTAAAATCGTATTTATAGTTTTGATTTTGGCTATTCAATTAGGGGCTTATCAACTTAGTGCCCAGGAAATTGGCCTTCAATTATATAGTCTACGTAACCAGTTCAAGACCGATGTTGAAGGTTCCTTGAAAACCATTGGTGATTGGGGTTTGACCAATTTAGAGGGTGGTGGCACCTATGGCCTTTCATTTGAGGAGTTCGATGGATTATTGGATAAGTATAAGTTGGATGTTGTTAGTGTTGGTGCTTCATATGATGATTTAAAAGACAACCCGGAAAAGGCCCTTGCCAATGCAAAACAGTTTGGTGCCAAATATGTGATGTGCGCATGGATTTCACATGACGGCAATAACTTTGATATCGAGAAGACCAAAGAAGCGGTAGAAGTATTCAATAAAGCGGGTAAATTATTGCAAGAGGAAGGAATTACCTTGGCGTATCATGCCCATGGTTACGAGTTCAGACCTTATGAAGAGGGTACATTGTTCGATTATATGGCAAAAAATGCAGCGCATTACGCTTTTGAAATGGATGTATTTTGGGTACAACATGGGGGCACCGACCCTTTGGCCTTATTGAATAAATACCCTGATAAATTCGTTTTGTTCCATTTGAAGGACATGCGAAAAGGTGTGGTCGGAAACAATACAGGTCATGAGGATGTAGAGACCAATGTAGTCTTGGGAACCGGTCAAGTTGATATCGCCGGCGTAGTCAAGCGTGCAAAAGAATTAGGTGTGGCAAAATATATGTTCATCGAGGATGAATGTTCCCGAGTGGTTGAACAGGTACCCCAAAGTCTTGAATATTTAAATGGTTTGAAATGAGCCGGACAAACCACCTTGCCATATCGATTATTATGGTTCTTTTTTTAACTGCTTTTTGGGCATGCAAGAAAGAGACCCACGATGAACCAAAGAAACAACGCCCGAACATTATCTGGTTGGTTGCTGAAGATCAATCCCCTGACTTTTTCCCCATGTACGGTGATCGTACTACAACCTTACCAACCCTGGAGACCCTGGCAAAAGATGGAGTGGTTTTCGATAATGCCGTTTCTCCGGTCCCGGTTTGTGCCCCTACGAGAAGTTCCTTGATTACGGGAATGTATCCCACAACTTTAGGGACACATAATATGCGCACTCACGCACCATGGCGTGGTGAGAACAATAGACCCTATGATGAACTTGATATACCCAGTTATTCCCCCATTGTTCCTGAGGGAGTGAGAATGTTCACGGAATATCTTCGGAAAGAAGGGTATTATTGCGTGAATGGCCCTAAGGAAGATTATAATTTTGAAAAGACCGATGCTGCCTGGGATGAAAGCAGTAAGGAACGCCATTGGCGAAAAAGAAAGAAAGACCAACCTTTTTTCGCCGTGTTCAATTTTAGCGTTTGCCACGAATCACAAATTTGGGATCGTGGAAAGGATTCGCTATTTGTAGATCCAGCGATTGTGCCTGTTCCTCCTTATTTTCCTGATACTGAAATTGTACGCCATGATCTGGCAGTGAATTATAGTAATTTAAAACGATTGGATGACCAAATGGGGGAGGTCATTGAACAACTCAAGGAAGACGGACTCTACGACAATAGTATTATTTTCTTTTACGGGGATCATGGTGGACCTTTCCCAAGGCATAAACGTGCATTATATGATAGTGGACTAAAGGTTCCCTTGGTTATAAAATTCCCGAAAAACCAAAACGCGGGTAGTAGGGATGATCGTTTGATCAGTTTTATCGATTTTGCGCCAACGGTGCTTTCTTGGGCCGGGATAGAACCCCCTAAAGTGATGCAGGGTAAAGCGCAGTACGGGAAATATGAAGTCCATGAAAACCCGGAGTATACCTTTCATTCCTCCGACCGTTTCGATGAATTATATGATCGTTTGCGTGCCGTACGATCCAAGCGTTATAAATATATCAGAAGCTTCAATACGGAGATCAGTCATGCCATGCCCGTGGCCTATCGGGAACAAATGCCTATGATGCAAGAACTGAGAAGGTTGTATAAAGCCAATAAATTGAATGATCAACAAGCGTCGTGGCTCCACCCTACCAAACCTGAGGAAGAGTTGTATGATTTAAACAATGACCCTTATGAACTAGTGAATCTCGCCCAACGGCCAGAATTACAGGACACCTTGTTTATGATGCGGAAAGTCCTAAAAAATTGGATAAAAAACACCCATGATTTAGGACAGTACCCTGAAAAAGATTTGATTGCGAAGTGGCTGCCCTATGGAAATCAACCAAAATTACCTCCTTTGGAAATGCAGGAAAAAGAGGACGGTATCCATTTATTTAACAAACGATCCGATGCTACTATTGTCTGGAAGCAACCTCAAGATTCAGTATGGAATATTTATAACCTACCACTTTCCAAGAATAGCTCTTTTGAAGCCAAAGCCGAACGTATCGGTTATTTGGATTCTGAAGTTTTGAGCAACTACTGATAAACCTATGGAATTCGCTTAAACAATAATAATCGGACATCTGGAGCTTGATCCCCTTTGATGTCAAGGGCTTTGAGTGTCAATATACCCTTTCCTTTTTTAAGGTTGATGGGACCAAGGTTCATCGGAATGAAATCCTTGACATACGATTCCATTCTGGGGTCACGGTCATTTTCCATTCCTTTGAAAGGAGGGTCATGTGCTTTGTTGATTTTTGCTGACAATCTGCTTTCACCAAAACTCAATTCCATGATAGAGCCCACAGTTTTCTCTGGACAAGTGTAATATAGTTCAACCTCAAATTCCCCATCGGCTAAGACTTCTACGTCCCAGGTAATGGAATCTTGATCACTTATCCAATTGTTAAAAAAGGTGTCATTCGGGTATCGGTTACTGCGTTTAATATGGCCATTGGGAATGCCGTCCCGAGCTGGTATCTGGGTATATTCAAAGTCTGGATGTCCCAATGTAAAAGGTCTTTTCTCCTTTAAGCTACTGTTCTTAGCTAGTTCTGTCTGCCAATTGTTTTTTAGTGTGACCAAGGAGTCGTGAATTTTTGGCTTGCTGGTTGAAAGGTCGTGTTTTTGACCTGTATCAATATCCATAGCATATAACCGATTGGCGTCATCCAGGCGATAGTTTTGGGTTCTTATACTTGTCTTTCCCTGCCAATGGTTAATGATTGACCGAGGTTCCCAAATTGGGTCATCTTCTAAAATAAGGGTTTTTAAGTCCTTACCGTCCATTCGTTTTTCTAAGGGGATATCAATATTAGCCAAACTGGCCAGGGTAGGCAAAATATCTATGGCACCCGCTATTTGCGGAATGGTTTTCCCCTTTGGAATCTTGTTTTTCCATTGCATGAAAAATGGGGTACGCACACCGCCTTCATCGGTTGATCCTTTTTTGCCCCTCATTCCACCGTTCCATCGCCATCCATTAGGACCATTATCCGATAGATAAATAATAATAGTGTTTTCTTCCAGCCCTAATGCTTTTACTTTTTGTGTTAGCCTTCCCACATTAAAATCGATATTCTCCACCATGGCCAGAGCAGCCTTGGTGAAATTTTCGTTTTCTTCTTCATCACCTTGATATTTCATTTTCAATTCTTTGTTCTTAAAACGTTCCCAATACACATCGGGCACTTGCATAGGGCTATGGGGCGTGTTATAGGGTAGGTACAGGAAAAAAGGTTGCTGCTGGTTTTTTGTAATAAAATCAATTCCCTTGTTGGTAAGGTCATCCACTAAAAACCCATCGCCTTTGACTAGGGCACCATTGTGTTCCAACATTGGACTGAAATAATTGCCCCAATGACCTGATGCGAAACCATAATAATCATCAAATCCCCTGGCATTGGGATGATAGGGAGGTTGCATTCCACTATGCCATTTGCCGTAGGCTGCGGTTTTATAACCGGCGTTCTTAAAAAGTTCAGCGATGGTAGCTTCCCCCAGATTGAAACGTTCACCACCTTCCGAAGTAGCATAAACCCCAATACGTGCTGCATATTTTCCTGTCAATAACTCTGCCCTAGTAGGCGAACAAACGGGTTGTACGTAAAAATTTTTGAAAGAAACCCCATTTTGGGCCAGGGCATCTATATGTGGTGTAGAAATATTGGTATTTCCGCTTATACTCAAATCGCCCCACCCTTGATCATCGGACATAATCAGGATGATATTGGGTTTGTTGGCTTCCTGTTTTATGGCTTCCACTTGCTTATCTTGCTTGCACGACAATAGAAAAGCAACTATACAAAGTGTGATGAAAGCTTTATTCATAAGGTTCATTTGTACCTACGGAAGTTTAACGGTCGATTACTTTAGGTTTGATGCTGCCAAAAGGCATGCTCAGTGTTAATTATAAAAAACTTGAAATAATGAACTTTTATTGATAACTCAACTGAACACTCACTACTCAATACTTTTAACTTAATGTCGCCCACTACCTAGTCCTTCACTGCCAACCCCACCATTGAATCCGCAGTGCCGTAGTACAGAAACCATTTGCCCTTGAAAAAGACCAATCCTTCAATGAAGGTGGTGCCTGCTTTATATTGCCCCGTAATTTCATGGGGTAGGTCGGGACATATAAAAGGGGTTTCCAGTCGGGCTAGCACTTTTGTTGGTTCATTCCTATCAAATAGGACTTGGCCCCCGCAATAGGTGCCTTCGGCTACTTTATTGCTTGCGCCTTCACCACTCAGGTTCTTACCGTTATAGAGTAGGAGGATACCATTATCAGTATATAGGGCAGGTGGACCTGGTTCGGTCAAATGGCTGTCAAATTCATTCAGTGAGGGTTTGAATACATGCAAAAGTTCTCCGTTGGCCTCCAAAATGGGTTCCCAATCGATTCCGTCATCGGAAAGGGCCAAGTTCACAAAAAGTTCCCCCCAATACATATGGTATTTGCCGTTTATTTTTTTGGCTTTTAATCTACCATCAATCAATTCAGTTACAATGGATCCCGATTTGCTCCATATATCCATGAATTTGCCACCATGGGCGTTTTCAAAAACCGGACCATGCTTGGTCCAATGTTTTAAATCTTTCGAGGTGGCGCTTGAAAGCCGGGCAACATCCTTGTTCCAGCTGGTATAGAGCATGATGTAGGTGCCATCTGTGGTTTCGACAATACGTGGATCTTCGATTCCTCCTGGATAATCCCATGTATTGAATTCGTCATTATCGGGATATAATACAGGTTTTGGAAATTTTTCGAAATGTATCCCATCGGTACTATAAGCCAGACCAATTCGCGAGGTCCTTCCACCTAAAATGGCCGCGGGATTATCTTCGGCCCTAAAAAGCATAAAAACGGTATCATTCCTTACTATAGCCCCAGGATTGAACACGTCGGCCTTTTGCCATTGTACGGTTTCTTTGGTTATTGGATCTACAAAAGTAAAACTTGAATCGGCCACCATGATCGGATTGATCTCGGTTTTCTTGAATCCAAGCATCCACGGCGCTACTGTGGGGTCAGTTTTTGATGCTGTGGTTGATTTTTCTTGTTTACAAGACACTAATACGATTAGCGCCACAAATAAAATTAATCCTCTTGAATTCATGATCCTTATCATTTTAATTGGGTGACCTTGTTATTAAAGAAACAAAGAAATATATGTATCTTGGGCTTCTTGTTTAATAATCTTTTAAAGATAAAGGAATCGAAGTATCAATCAGGCGAATGGGCAGATTTATTTTATTTATTCTGATTTTAATTGTCGGATGCAAAGAGATTCCAGCAAAAATAAATAATGAACCTCCCATTGGGACCACTACCATTGATTCGGCTAAAATCGATAAGGTCATTGAGAAGAAATTCAGGACATTTGAAGGATTGGCAGACACCACTT
>NZ_JBATHS010000085.1:0-8261 GCF_049667165.1 Maribacter sp. | reverse complement strand
GCCGATCAGCGTCGGGAAATCGCCAGGGGCCTCGAAGAGTCTGTTGAAGTTTTGAACAAGGTAGGAATCAATTCCCAGGAAGCATCCGCCTTGATCGTGGTTACCCAACATTATGATACGTTACAATCTATCGGCGAGGAGACCAATACCAATTTAATCCTTTTACCCAACTCACCACAAGCCGGTAGCGATATGTTGAACAATATGGTGGCTTCTTTTACGGCAAGTAATATGATCGGGGAAGAAATGAAAAAGAAGAATCCAAAGAAAACCTAAGTCGTTATAATTTATAAACACAAAACCCACTTGGCTTACAAGTGGGTTTTTTTATGGATTTACCCCTATGTATTCGTAAAGGCTAAGATCAGCTCCGAAAAAAACCAATTCGTATATAAAAAGCACTGGAACCCTTTCCTTCACCTTAACCAACGCCTACTATTGTTTTATAACAAATCCGTCTTAAAACGCTTTTAAAATAGCCGTTTCACATAGATAATACCGATTGATATATTTTCTTTGATAAAGAATATCGATTTTAGTTGTTTTGCTGTATTTTTGCCCAGGTGTCCCGAAGTCCAACCGTTTTGTTGAAAACCAAATTTTCGGGAGTTGAATCCTGATCGACACAGAAATAGCCCAATCTTTGAAACTGTACCCGGTCCTGAATTTTGGCGTTTTTCAAACTAGGTTCCAAATATCCTTTGATTACGTTCAAAGAATCTGGATTTACGAATTCCATAAAATCCTTATCCTTGTGCGTATCTGGGCTTTCGTCTAAAAATAAACGATCATATATGCGAATCTCGGCCTCCAAAGCATGCTTAATGGAAACCCAATGCAAGGTCCCCTTTACTTTGCGTAAGCTTTCCTCGGTACCACTTCCGCTTTTGCTTTGCGGGTCATAAGTACATTGTATTTCTGTAATAGTACCATCGGTATCTTTAGTACAACTAGTAGCTTTGAGGATATATGCATTCTTCAATCGCACCTCACCACCAAGCTTTAATCTAAAGAACTTGCGATTGGCTTCTTCCTTAAAATCATCCCGCTCGATATAAATCTCTCGCGAAAAAGGAACCTGTCTTGATCCGCCAGAGGGATCCTCGGGATTGTTTTCTGCTTCCAACCATTCTTCCTTACCTTCGGGGTAATTGGTTATTACAACTTTTACGGGATCCAATACGCCCATTACCCTTGGGGCAATCTTATTCAAATGTTCGCGAACATGAAATTCAATTAACGAGACATCTATTAAATTTTCCCGTTTTGCAATACCAATCGTATCGGCAAAATTTCGAATGGATTCTGGCGTATATCCCCTTCTACGCAATCCTGAAATAGTAGGCATTCGTGGGTCATCCCACCCTTTTACAGTACCCTCTTCTACCAATTTCAATAATTTTCGCTTGCTCACTACGGTATGGCTCAAATTCCTACGGGCAAATTCACGCTGTTTTGGTCGTACCTTATTTTTGTCATAGACCTGATCCAAAAACCAATCATAGAGTTCCCGATGAGGCAAAAATTCAAGTGTGCATAGGGAATGGGACACCTGTTCGATATAATCACTTTCCCCATGGGTCCAATCGTACATGGGATAAATACACCAATCGGTATTTGTTCTGTGGTGGGCCTTGTGCAAGATGCGGTACATGATAGGATCCCTCATTAGCATATTTGATGAGGCCATATCAATTTTGGCCCGTAATACATGTGACCCCTCTTCAAAATCCCCATGTTTCATACCCTCGAACAATTCCAGGTTCTCTTGAATGGTTCTGTTACGAAATGGACCATTCGTTCCGGGTTCGGTGGGTGTTCCTTTTTGTGTTGCCATTTCCTCAGATGATTGGCTATCGACATAGGCCTTGCCATTTTTTATCAACAGTACGGCCCAATCATACAACTGTTGGAAATAATCAGAAGCATACCTTTCGGTATCCCACTCAAAACCCAACCATTTTACATCGTGTTTAATGGCGTCTACAAATTCCTGTTCTTCCTTTACGGGATTAGTGTCGTCAAACCTAAGATTTACCGGGGATGCATATCGCAATCCCAACCCGAAATTAAGGCAAATTGAACTCGCATGGCCAATGTGCAGATAGCCGTTCGGTTCTGGGGGAAAACGAAAGCGCAAAAGATCTTTTGGAAACCCGTTTGCCAGGTCTTCCTCAATAATATGTTCAATGAAATTCAACGATTTTGGAGCTTCACTCATTTGACTTCTTTTATGCAAGGCAAAAGTAGGAAAAATGCAGGGAATATGGGGCATTAAATACCGTAGCATACAAATAGTAGGTTTTCACAACATATTTGCAATATGCCACAACATTAAATTTTAAAGCCTATTATTAAATAACATATTTGTTTTTGAATACAAATGTTCGATTGACAGTAACACGGTATCAAATTACCCCCTGAAGGAGATAGTGTGTTAAGTGTAACCCAAGTCATACTATTAAAAAAGTAGTCATTTAACAAACTACAACGATTTAAGTTATGAAAGCAAAAAGAATGTTCCGCATCAAATTTTTACTAGCGACATTTATGCTATTGGGTGTATTTTCCCTTTCCGCACAGATACTCGTTAATATTCCAGAACCAGCAGATAATCCGAATCTGGCTGGTAACTCTCCATGGACTGCCATTTGTGCAGGGGTAGGGGGGTTCAACGAATACTACATAAATATATCATGGGCTGGTACCGCCAATGGCGCTAATGAATTTATATTGGAGCTGTCCGACGCCAATGGGGATTTTACCAATGCGGTGGAACTCTTGCGGGTCAGCGACCAAAACACGAATTCATCCAAAGAGTTTAATACCGCATTTTCCATTCCTACCGATACCAGAGGTCAAGGGTATACCATGAGGGTACGATCAACAGACCCTGCCAACACCAGCGATCCGTCCCCTGCATATCATATGTACTATATGGATGTTACGACCAATATCAACATCAGTGCCGACGGGAGTGGGGTGCCACCAGGAATGGTCTGTGCCACTGGGCCTATTACACTACAGGTCGATAACGTGCCCAATCCAGAAACCTATCAGTATATTTGGTATATGAGCGGAACACCCTTAAGTGGTGAAACGGGGCATACCCTAAATGTAACCGCTTCCGGAATGTACTACGCCATTATAGATTATGGTTCCATTTGTTCGGGTTCAGGGAATACCGATTCGAATATCGTGGATGTTACCATTGGTTCAGGAGGCCAAGGTATATTTATCAATCCGCCTACAAAAAGTGTTCTTTGTGCCGGGGAAACCGAAACCTTAAGTATTAACACAACAGATGCTTCCTGGGCCTATATGTGGTTTAAGGATGGTGTTCAAATTTCTGGCGCAACATCTTCCACGTATACGGTAGATGCTTCCAATGCAGATTTTGAAGGAGATTATCAAGTAGAGATTTCTTCAAATGCCATTTGTAATGAACGTTCAGTACCCATAACCATGTCCAATGCGGATGATTTTACCGTAACCATGGACAATGCGGCCAATATCGTCTTACTGCCTACACAAACAGAAACCCTTAGTGTGGCCACGACTGCCATTTCCCCTTCGTACAAATGGTATAGAAATGGGCTCGAACTATCTGGTGAGACAAGCGCCACTGTGAACGTTGCCCAAGAAGGAACCTATTATGTGGAAGTAACCCAAGGCGGTGGCACATGCCCCGGAACCCTAAAAAATTCGGAAAACACTATGGTAGTTGTTCCGGACTCTTTTGAAATTGTGACGGATTATGCTGCGGCTTATACGGCTTGCGCATCCACTGACGTAGTTCTTCAGGTACAAACCATACACGCAGTATTAACAGATCTAAGTAAAATAGATGTGACCGCGGACATTGCCTCTGACTTTACCTATCAATGGAAATTGAACGGAACCGATGTATCCGCTGCTACAGGGTCTTCCCTAAGTTTGACCGATATAGCCGAAAATGGTAATTATACACTCGAAGGGACCATCAGTTCCTACAGCACTACAAGTAACAGTCTCAGTGTACAACTGCTTACCAATGAAACTTTAAGCATTGCAAGCACCGGAACAGTATATTGTAGCCCTTCGGATAGTGTTACCCTAAGTACAACAACGGATCTTACAGGAGAATCTTATGAATGGCAAAGAGATGGTGTTGCTGTCAATACCACGGATACAGCCTTTGACATTGATGCCGTTGGAACATACCGTTTGGTATTAGAAAAGAATGGTTGTTCCTTGATCTCTAATGAAGTAACGATTCAAACCCTAGACGCTTCCCTGATTACTTTAGATCCTTCAGGGGATGTGGTTTTGCCCGAAGGATCGTCAAGAACCATTACGGCAAATGGGGGAACGGCATATCGATGGTACGATGCGAACAATGTGGAAGTTAGCGCTTCAGCTTCATTAAGTGTTACCGAAGAGGGGACCTATACGTTGATTGCCAGTATTGACAATTGTGAACTTACCCGACAAATCAATGTCACCTATCTAGACACCTTTAAAATACCAAATGTTATAAGTGTTAATGGTGATGGTATAAACGATCAATGGGTAATTCCAAATTCGTATTCCAACAAGACTGACGTCAATGTGATCATCTATAATGAAAAGGGTGAGGAAATACTTAATGAATTCGAATACAAGAATACATGGCCATCTTCTTCCATGGCCTTTCCAAAACAGAATATGGTGTTCTACTATAAAATCAGGAATGCCCAGGAAGTATTGAAACAAGGTACTATAACTGTAATTAGATAACTAATACAATGGTTAAGAATAGAATTATATGTTTGCTCATACTTATTATGGCATTGATCAAGGTCAATGCACAAGAAGACTCGCCATTTGTTACCTATGACGTGCCTTCCCAGAATTTGTTGAAATATAACAGATTCTTGATCAACCCAACGTTTTCCACTGTCAGGGAAGATGTTTCGTATATAAATCTATTACACAGAAACCAATCGGTACAATTTGATGATAACAACCAAAACTATTTCTTAAGCTACAGCGGTAGGATTAGTGACAGAACCGGTTTGGGCCTTAGTCTATATTCACAACGTGAAGGAACCGTGAGCAATTTCGGGGTGTTGGCAAACTATGCCTATGGCGTCAAATTAAGTGACAAAAGTAATTTCACATTTGGAGCCAATGTTTCCTATTACAATAGTGGTTTTGATCAAAATCGCGTAACCACCGTTGAGGAAGATCCCTTCCTCGCTGGACTCCAAGACAGTAATTTATTATCCTTTCAACCGGGGTTCAATATTTCTTATGGTAAGTTCGATTTTGGTTTATTCGCTGAGAACCTTTTTGATTACAACCTAAAGACCAGTGAATCGGTAACCGATTTCAAAGACAAAACGTTTTCGGGACATTTACAATATACCCATGAATTTGAAAATGCCACAGGTATTCTAGAGGGCGGGCGATTAATGCCTTTGGCCCGAGCCAGAAAGGTTGGGGAAGATGATGTAGTTTTTGGCGGTAGTCTTATTCTTGATCTCCCAAAACTCGGCTGGGTACAAGGTGGTTATGATAGTTTCTATGGAGCTGCTGCCGGTGTTGGGTTTAATCTAAGCAAACGCCTCTCCCTTGGTTATACCATGGAAAAAGGACTCTCGAATAATTTTGACAACTTTGGTGTAACACATGAAATCTCCTTTGCCTATTCCTTTGAGCCGAACTTGACAGAAGATCGCGTACTACTTGAGAATGATAATGAACTGGTTGGGAACGATGACGAGGTTCGGGAAAATGCCATGGCCAGTAATGACGATCTGGAAGAACTAAAAAGGAAATTGGCCGAGAACGATGCCATCATTGAAGAATTGATGTTCAGACAAGATTCTTTAGAGGCCAATCGAAAAGAGGACTTACAAAGGCGTTTTGAAACGGTCATGCGAATGGTCCGCAATGAAACCAAAGGCGAGCGTCCCGACCTAGAGGAAAAGGCCAGAATAATGTTCCTCGGGGACGAATCCGACTTGGCTCTCGCAGCCAACAACCCAAGCAATGACGGAAGGTCCCAAGGAACGATTCCTAAATATACCGAAACGTATGATAATAAAATAAAGACAGGCCCGAAAAAATCGGAATCGAACAACGATACACAAGCGGTTTTTAATACGACAGCACCGTCTTCCAAGGTAAAGGATGCGGTTGCCGCTGCCGAAACAACGAAAACAATTCGGCCCGAAACCTCCAAAGATCGTGTACATAGTACCACGCCCGTCCGCAATATCAATGAAAAGGGTATAAAGAGCAGAAAATTCAGGGATTTACAAGGTGTTGATGATGGTTACTATGTTGTGGCCAATGTGTATAAAGGCGGTATCTATATGAAAAAATTCATGGATGGTCTTGCGCAAAAAGGAATCGCCGCCGATTATATTGATAATCCCAATAATGGCCTTAAATACGTATATCTAAAGCGTTATGACTCATGGCAGGAAGCTGCGGATGCCTATACTAACAATATCGATGGGAAATACGACGGTGAAACTTGGATCATGAATGTTGACAACCGATACACCAATGAGGCATACGCGGAAAATTCAACCAAAATAAAGGAGAAGTCTTCCAAATACAATACAGAAGTGCTTCAAAAGAATGTCATTGTAAAGGATAAGGTTGCCGCGAATAATCAGGAACCCAAAACCCAAATCATCAATGGGGTGGATACAGGTTATTATTTAATCGCCAATGTTTTTGCGAACCCGAATAATGCAAAACGATTTGTAAAGCTTTTGAATTCCTATGGGCTACATGCCAGTTATTTTATAAATCCTGAGAATAATTTCAGATACGTGTATTTAAAGCGTCACCAATCTTGGAACAACGCCCTTATTTCTTACTATACCAAGCTAAACGATTCGTATGATGACAAAATGTGGATCATGCGTGTTACACCTAGCCAGATGGCCTAAATAGGCGTATTGTTGAAAAATGGCCCATTGTCTGTTTAGATAATTTTCATGCGACCATTCATAAAGGCATAACTTCGGCGCCCAAAATTTTGAGGTGATCTAATGGCCAACCCCATGACATGCCCGTCTTAATTTTTGATGTGGCCATAATTCCCTGGTTTTACTAAAAAATACTGTCGACACTGTCTATTCCCATTTTCACCACGACCCATCCTTTTTTAACATTTTCACTTCATTTTACAATTTGATCGATATCGCAGATAGAAATCTATGGCATGAAGTTGTGCCAAGAGGCTATAGGATATGGGGGACTCTTTTTCCGATTAAACACAAAGTCGCTTTCAGGTCGATGTTACCGAGGTTTGCAGACCTTATTTAAATTGCGTTTCACAACAGAACTAAGGCATACCACAACATTAAATTTCCCCCTTGATTTTAATGGACAATATTTGTTATTGGGAGTTTCCAAACCCTTTTTTCATGGAACTCATTGTAAAATGACAAAGCCATCAAAAATAAAAAACAAGATAAAACCAAACTTACTGACCCGATGAAAGTAAAGTCGAACGTTTATTCCTTAATAGCCTGTTTCTTTTTTCTAGGTATATTTTCTACATATTCCCAAGTAAAAAATGACTTTGATGTTCGTTATGAAGCGGATATTCGAGGGGAGCTCACCTTTATTGCCAATAATATTGTCAATAGGCAGGTCGATGCGCATTGGGAAGGCGCATGGGAAAGAAGGGGTCGTCGTTGGGTATGGAATCCGGAAGCAACTTGGGTGCCCGCAGAAAGCCCTAATGACCCTTATGACCTAACGGGAAATTCCTCGGATTATAATGACAATCTCAATATGCAATATATTGATGTTGATAGTGATCCTTCAACCTTCAGCTCCAGTAGTGCCACCTTGGATGTACCAGACGAAAACTGTTCTTTGGTTCGTTATGCCGGACTTTATTGGTCGGCAGTATATGTAAACGCAGACAGAAGTAATATCGATGATATAAAATTTCAAGTGCCAGGAGGCGCGTATCAGGACATCACTGCCGATGAAATTCTATTTGATGGGAGTGGGGATATCGATTTTGGCTACTACAGCCCCTATGCCTGTTATGCAGATGTAACGGCCATAGTTTCTGGCCTTGCGAACCCCGATGGCGACTATTTCGTGGCCAATGTGCGGGCAAGTTCGGGAAGCAGTATCTCAGGTGGTGTTTCCGGGGGATGGACGATGGTGGTGGTCTATGAAAACCCAAACCTTCCTGGAAGTAAGTACATTACCACTTTTGATGGGTATGCCGGGATTGCATCCGCGGCTCCAGATGTTGA
>NZ_JBATHS010000084.1:0-8984 GCF_049667165.1 Maribacter sp. | reverse complement strand
GTTACGGACAATCCGGTGATCGTCGTGCAGCCAGAAATCACTTCTAAAAACCAGCAAGAAGATGTGCTTCGATTACAGCGGCAATTGGATTCTTTACGCAATATGAAGATTACGGAAGTGCCAAAAGCGGAACAAGAGAGCTATAACGAAGAATTCATGGCCTTACAGGAAAAGCTTTCCGAACTTCAGAATGAAATGGTCGCTAAAAAGAATGCTCCTACGGACTATTTTATGCTCAGTAAGACGTATAAAGATTATAAAAAACAAATTTTCTTCGCGAACAATTCTACTGCCCTGAATGCGGAAACAACCCAAATCATTGATGGATTATACAGTATTCTGGACTCCAACGAAAATATTGATGTACTTGTAAAAGGTTTTGCCAGCAATACAGGATCGACGAAACAGAATGAAAAAATATCGATGCAGCGTACCGAAGAAGTTAAAAAGGCATTGATCCTGAAGGGAATCCATCCTACACGAATATTGACCCAATACCATGGTATCGATTATATGGCAGCCAATGAAACAGATGCCAGACGGGTAGAGATCTCTTTGTTGATTAGAAAGTAACCCCAAGAAACCTATAAAAGAAGAACTAATAATTACGTATTTACAAATGAAGGTATTAGTCAAAATTACTGCTCTGCTAATACCTTTTTTGCACTATTAGTAACCAGTTGTGGTAAAGATAAAAACAATGCCGTTTTGAATCCGAGCGCACCTGGTTTGGGTCATAGGTATACCCGTTGATAAATGCCTAAATCTGGGAGATGGCCAATTGGTGCTCTCCATACAAGGGAAGTTCACTACGTTACCAAGCAAAATTTCGATTTTCTTTCGGGTCTAGGATACAGCTGGAAACCCTGTTGCGGGACTTATGGCAAACAAGGTAGAAACGATGCTTGCTTCAATGCCATTTGATGTACTCAATACATAGTTAAAAATGCCGTTGATACCACAATTAAGAATGGTCAATAGTAGGTGCCTTCCAGGTAACCGACCCCACTTTTCTAGACTTTGCTAGGTTGATAGCCTTCGAACTCCGACGTTTGTCATAAATCATTGCGAAAGTCATGATCAGGCTTGTACCTATGATAACAAAAAGAAGGATGCCTTGGTTGAATTCTGCAATCTGTGCCTCAACAGGGATCGCGTAGAACAACAGAACGGTAATCAATCCGCGTGGGGCTATGAAAAGTTGGGGAACAATATCCTTGCCCACGAAAATAAGCAATAGAACAAAACGTATGGCATATATAGTTAAGATAATCAAGGTACTGATCAAAGCAACGTTCAAATCGAATAATGACGTAATTGCAATAGTCAAACCAAAGATGACGAAGAAAAAAGTTCGCACCAAAAAGGCCGTCTCCGCTGTAATCGTGTGCAGTTCATGATAAATATGGTGTGCTTTATTATAATCAAGAAACTTGGTCAACTTACCTTGAAAAAACAATTTCATGTTTGCAATCACCAACCCAAATATTAATATGATTATCAAAGAGGAAAGATGCATTTTCTTCCCAACCGCATAAAGCAAAAGCAAAACGGCTATCAACAAGAAAAGTTTTACGTTGCTTTTTATCTTTTGAAAGATTAATATGATGGCATAGCTAGCAATGAGAGCAATTACTATGGTCAACAGAAGATTTCCAGTGAACCCAACAACCCCGGAATCTTCAGCAGGATTCAATTTGCCCGTCAAAAAATAAAACATCATAATACCGATGATATCGGAAAAGGTACTCTCGTAAATATGAAATTCCTTTTTGTGCCCTTTTAATTCGGTTACACTTGGAATGATAATGGCACTTGATAAAATGGATAAGGGTGTTGCATACAACCACGCCGATTGCATGGTCATTGTTGGAATGAACTGGTAAAGGATCAATGCGGCCACCCATGCAGATGCAACCAGGCCTATGAGGGCAACCGCCATGGATTTGAGTATCGGCATCAATTTTTCCCTCTTCAGCTCCAGTTCCAATGCGGCTTCCAGTACGATCATAATCAACCCCACAATGCCCAAAATCTCGAGGACGGGGAAGAAATCTATCTCACCGGCGTTGGCGAATATGAGTCCATATTGCAAAACAACCCCCAATACAATAAGCATGAGCACCGCCGGAATATTGGTGCGTTTAGACAGGCCATTGAACAAGAATGAGAAAACGATGATGAGGGATACCTCGATAATTAAATTGTAAGACGATATAATTTCCATAGTTAATCAGTACTAGCTGTTAAATTAGTTTCAATGTCCAAAGTGTTAAAATATGCAATAAGGTCATCGGGCGCTGCTCCTTTTTCAAGTGTATATTGCAGGCGTAAAGTTCCTGGATGTTCGCCAGTTTTTAATGATGGTACTTCTTCAAAATCAAGAATGGGATTGTCAAAAAGCAGGTTCAAGATTTCTTCCTTGTTCAATTCTGTTCGCAAATAAAGTGTTTGACGTAAAGTTGTCTCGGTTGCGGTATGCACTGAAAAGCCTTCACTTTCGACCGCTGTATAGCCCAAATAGTGTTCGCCATTCTCCGTGTTTAGCACAAAACCGAAAGGCAAAAGTGTATTTATTTCGCCTCGAAGCGTATTTGTGGTTATTTGAGCTCCGACTTCAACCAAGGGATTGGTCTTGAAAAAAAGACCGCTTATATAGTTTCTGATATGTTGATAGCCGAAAACACTAAGAATCAACAATAGTATTCCGTGGGTTATATAATTTATCGAAATAAAATCAAGAAGTACCAGTACAAATGCCACTGGTTTATATAACATGAAAAGCTTGTCGAAATAATGAGCAATTCTTTTATTGGTTATATTGCGTTTGAAGAAGCCCTTTACAACAAATGCGATTAATTTTGTCGCCCAATAAATAGCCATTAAGAGCAACATTAGGTACAACAGTCCTTTCCATGAATAAAATGTGGTTACTTCTTCCATTTATTTGAGGATACCCCTATATTTTAAAAGTTCGCGTATGTCATATTTCAGCACGGAATTTATCTTCAAATTCCCATTTTCCTCACGTAACAGCACTTTTGTGTTGATCAATCTTCGAAGCCCGGATCTATAACTCTTATCAAAACGTTTGCCCATGAATTCTTTTAAGATAATCTCGTTTACGTAGCTATAAAGTACTAGGTATTTTAAAATAATAACTTCCGATGTCGTAAAAAAATCTTCGAACGTGCTATTCCAGTCTTTAAAAATCACTTTATTATCCGTAGTCATCTTGGTACCATAGGTCCATGCTTGAAGTACCTCGCCAAGGTTGTAATTAAAAGTTCTACACAGCTTTTGTATGCTTTGTTCAATCTGCTTATCAGTCAATGGGTTACCATCATTGTCGATCAAAGTGCGATGTGAAGCTCCATTACGCAGCAATATGGCTTTATAGATGGTCTGAAACGTTGCCTGTTCAATATCTATGAGCGTACTGAACGTATTGGAAAAGGAAGATCGCTTATCTAGATGGTTCTTCATCATTTGCGAAGTTGCTATTATTACAAATACGTGTTCGGATTCAGATTCGATGAACCTGATCGCTGCTTGTACATTTTCTATAAGTGTGTGTTCTTTGTCGCGCCAAAGTTCGATGTCATCTATGATTACGACGGGCCGTGTATTGTATATATTTTTCTTTACGTGGTTCAAGGCTTCCGCCAAGTCTTTGGAAGTCTTGAATTTTCGTCCCTCTACTACAATATCGCTATCGACATTAAGGAATAGAATATGTTTTCCAAAATGGTCTTTGGCCATTTTTTCAATGAATGTAGATTTACCACTTAGCGGATTACCCAATACCAAGATAGATTTGAATGCACCCGACCGCCATTTTGTAATGGCACGTAACAATGTTGCCTCAGCTTCTTCCCTAGCAACAAGAAATAGATCACCCACAAAGTTTTTATTCAGAAAAAGAGTATCGTAGTGAGCGTTCACTTCTTTGAACATTCTGTGTTCTATGCAACGCATTGACCGTTCTAACTTTTGGGCAGAATTGTCTAAAACGTTCTGTTCGTATTTTGAACCGACTCGACTGAAAAACTTCCTAAGCTTTTTTCTGAAGCCATCGAAAAGGCTTACCCTTTGTGAAGTCAATTGAGCTAGGGAAGATTGTAAGGATACTTCTAAAAAATCCTCCTGATGATATATATTGGTCGCTAAGAAGTCGGCATCCATGATTCCTTGGATTTCCTTGATGACTTTCTCCTGTTTTGCGATGTGACTTTTAAGGGTATCGCCAATATTACGTTGTCCTTCCAATTGATTGGGCAGCGTTTCCAATGAGCCTGTGGTCTTGACCAATTGAAGTGAGTTTTGAAGGTTCAAGAGGCTAAGCCGATAATATGATAACGTATGCAGTCTATTTTCGAACAACTCGATAAGGTAGGGCAACGGAGTGTAATCGAGCCATTTCTGGGTCGCTTTGTCCAATTCTATTTTTTTTGTAAGGAGCAAACCTTCAGAAGTTTCTATAGGAAGGGTTATGGATCCCAAAGTCTGGGTCTTGGATTCTAAAAAAGCAGTGAAATTTTCTTGCAGCTGATTATCAAGGTCAAGTTTTGAAAGCTCTTCATCCAACCATGACAGAAATTCATCGATTTCGGAAACCTCTTTGATTTCCTTTAATTTTTCAACTCCAGTTTCCGCAGCTGAAACGAAACTATGATCTTCTTTCAGCAATAAAGCACAAATATCATGGGTATGTTTTCTTATACCATCGAAAATCTGTACCGCTTTTGTATAGGAATTGGTAGCTGTGTCGATTTGGATAATTTGTTCTTGTATGCTGGAGAACTGCGCTTCATAGATTTCCCAAGGGTTCTGGTGATGTTTTAATTTTGCACTAATTCCTACTTTGGTTTGTGTCAAACGCACTGCACCATTATATTCGAAAAGCATCTTTTCCCTAAAATGATCTACTGCCTTTAGAAGCACCTCTTTACTTTCAACAAAATGATCTTCCAATACTTTTTCGGCCACGAGTCCTTCTAAGTTTTTATGCTTGGCTATCGCAAGTTGGAGCAGTACATCCCTATGCAGAAAAAGAAGTTCTTTAAATGTTTCTGGAAGTCTAAAATGCAGCAGATAAATGCCAAGTTCATTGGCATCACTAATCTCTTTGAGCTTTCTGGATTCAGAATTACCTAAAGCTATGTAAGCATTGCTGAAATCAATAAAAGAATTTATAATGGTTTCCCCAAGTTCTTTTGCAGAAGCGCAGTCCTCTAATTTTTGTCGATACGACCCAACAAGTATGTCGATAGGTTGAATATCGAATACTTTCTGATGCGCAATACTTTGCTCAATTTTGGAATCCATTTAATACATCGGTCAATTTTGGTTACCCCTCTACCGACATAGACACGATTTGTCGATTTGGTCACTCAAAATTATCGATTTTTTTTACAACAGCGCATTTTCACTTGAACTATCCAAAAATTGAATCGCGGAAGTTCTTGAAAATCCGATACTTTGGATCATATCGGCGATTGCAGGATTTATTGTCAAAGGAAGAATATTCACATCGATGCGATTCGCAATGAAGAGTTTCAATTCGTTTTGAATTATGTATTGTTCTATACTTGAATCGACAGAAAAACGCATTAGGTCTTTCAGCAAAATGATATCTTCTCTATTGTCGGTTGCAACTTCTATGATTTTTTTATAGGTTTAATTGGGCATTTTTTCAAATTTAATCAAAAAGGTGACTTTTGATCGGTTTTAGTGTACTAAAAGGGACACCTATCAATATGTTGAACCGTGACTTTCTTGAGGTCGATTATAAAAGATTCAATAGTATTATCAAAGAGCACAGCGAAGTACTTAGCATCAATCAAACTAAAGCATTATAAAGGCTAGGAACACAGCATTTTAAACGGTTGCATGAAGACTGGGATAAAAATTTCCTTTCGAACAAGATAAAAAGAATCCGTCTTCATTATTTCGACCTTTTGATCAGTTCCAAATTTAAAATAAGTAGTTTATTTTTCGATTCCGATTGCAATGACCGGGCACTATGGAAACGGATTCAACAATCCTAAATTCAAAATAACCATTAATATCCAAAAAAGCACTATTTGGAATACTGGTTTTGGAATCCCATTTATTTACTTAGGTACATCTTCCTTCTTGAATAGAGGTTGTAGAACTCGTCGTCCTTTAAACTATCGATAAAAAGAATGCTCTCCCCGGTACTCTTCATTTCGGGACCTAGGTTTTTGTTTACGTTCGGGAATTTGTTGAACGAAAATACCGGTTGCTTTATGGCAAAGCCTTCAAGTTGCGGATTGAACTTAAAATCCTTCACCTTCTTCTCCCCTAACATCACCTTGGTGGCATAATTCACATACGGTTCCTTATAGGCCTTTGCAATGAAAGGTACGGTCCTGGAGGCTCTCGGATTGGCCTCGATGATATAGACCATATCGTCTTTAATGGCGAACTGTATGTTGATCAGCCCGACCGTATTCAAGGCCAAGGCAATTTTCTTCGTATGATCCTTGATCTGTTGCATCACGAATTCCCCTAGATTAAATGGAGGCAAAGTGGCATTGGAATCTCCTGAATGGATCCCACAAGGCTCTATATGTTCCATGATTCCGATAATATAGACATCGGTACCGTCACAAATGGCATCGGCCTCTGCTTCAATGGCACCATCCAAATAATGATCTAAAAGCAGCTTATTATTTGGTATCTTTCTGAGTAGATCCACCACATGGGCTTCCAGTTCCTGCTTGTTGATCACGATCTTCATGCCTTGACCCCCTAACACATAAGAAGGTCTAACCAACAATGGAAAATCGAGTGTATCGGCCAATTCCAATGCTTCGTCGGCAGTTTCGGCAACCCCAAATTGAGGGAAAGGGATATTGTTTTCCATCAATAAGGTGGAGAAACTTCCCCTATCCTCGGCCAGATCCAAGGACTTAAAGCTGGTACCTATGATCTTGATGCCATATTTGTCTAACTTTTCAGCAAGTTTCAAGGCGGTTTGCCCCCCTAATTGGACTATGACACCCTCAGGCTTTTCATGACGAATGATATCATAAATATGTTCCCAGAATACGGGTTCAAAATATAATTTATCTGCCGTATCGAAATCCGTGGATACAGTTTCGGGATTACAATTGATCATTATCGTCTCATATCCGCATTCCGCAGCGGCCAAAACCCCATGCACACAACAATAATCGAATTCGATGCCCTGTCCGATTCGGTTAGGTCCCGAGCCGAGTACCACTATCTTTTTCTTATCGCTGACGATACTATCGTTCTCTACCTTTTTAACCCCATCCGCGGTTTCATATTCCGCCTCAAAGGTGGAATAATAATAAGGTGTCATCGCCTTGAACTCCGCCGCACAGGTATCCACCAATTTATACACCCTTTTTACATTGAGCTCATCTCTTTTATTGTAGACCTCACTCTCATAACAATCAAGCATATGCGCTATCTGCCTATCGGCAAAACCTTTTTGTTTAGCTTCCAATAGCAAACTTTTCGGCAGGCTGGCGATCGTATATTGCGATATTTCCTTTTCAAGCAAATGCAATTCTTCATATTGCTTTAAGAACCACATATCTATTTTTGTGATGTCATGGATCCTTCGTAATGGGATCCCAAGTTGTATGGCATCATAAATGACAAAAACCCGGTCCCAACCTGGTATGGTCAATTTATTTATGATCTGCTCATAATCGGTATACCCTTTTCCGTCGGCACCAAGTCCGTTTCTTTTTATTTCAAGGGATTGTGTGGCTTTATGCAATGCTTCTTGGAAAGAACGACCAATACCCATAACCTCACCAACGGATTTCATCTGGAGCCCTAGCGTTCTGTCGGATCCTTCGAACTTATCGAAATTCCATCGAGGTATCTTTACGATCACATAATCGAGGGTAGGCTCAAAAAGTGCCGATGTCGACTTGGTGATTTGATTGTCGAGTTCGTCCAAGTGGTACCCAATCGCTAATTTTGAAGCGATTTTCGCAATGGGATACCCCGTTGCCTTCGATGCCAAGGCGGAGGAACGGGACACTCTGGGATTGATCTCGATGGCAATGATATCTTCTTTTTCATCAGGGCTTACGGCAAACTGCACATTACATCCTCCAGCAAAATCCCCGATACTGCGCATCATTTTTATGGCCATATCACGCATTCTTTGGTAGGTGCGATCTGACAAGGTCATTGCGGGTGCCACGGTAATGGAATCCCCTGTGTGGATTCCCATGGGATCCATATTCTCAATGGCACAGATAATCACCACGTTATCGTTCTTATCGCGCAGCAATTCCAATTCATACTCCTTCCACCCCATCAAGGCTTTATCGATCATGACCTCATGAATGGGGGAAACTTCGAGTCCCCTGCTTAATAATTCATCAAAGTCCTCAGCTTTATAGACGATGGAAGCACCAGCGCCCCCTAAGGTATAGGAAGCCCGGATAACCAAAGGAAACCCGAATTCCTGGGCGATTTCCTTCCCCTTTAAAAATGAGGTCGCTGTCGCTTGAGGGGCCATTCCGATCCCGATTTTCAACATCAGTTCCCGAAACTTCTCACGGTCCTCGGTAATATTTATGGCATCGATATCAACACCGATTATCTCGACCTTATGGTCTTCCCAAATCCCTTTTTCATCGGCTTCTATACACAGGTTCAATGCCGTTTGCCCCCCCATGGTAGGTAAGACCGCATCGATTTCTGGGTGCTCTTTTAAAATTTCAAGAATCGATTTTGTCGTCAGTGGTTTTAAGTACACATGATCGGCCATGGTGGGGTCGGTCATGATGGTAGCGGGATTACTGTTGATCAAGACAGTCTCTATACCGTCTTCACGTAAGCTACGCAGTGCTTGGGATCCCGAATAATCGAATTCACACGCTTGCCCTATTATGATTGGACCTGAACCTATAATTAAAATTGACTTTAAATCTTTTCTTTTTGGCATGCTCTCTGTTATTTTAGAT
>NZ_JBATHS010000083.1:0-18878 GCF_049667165.1 Maribacter sp. | reverse complement strand
GTTGAAGTTAATCAAATCAAATCGCATTAGCCAATCCATTTGTTTGTCTTTTCCGATATAATAAGGGTGCGTTCCGAATTTATAAAATCCGTTTTCTTCGTAGAATTTAATCGCTTTTATGTTGTGTTCCCAAACCCCCAACCAGAGAAACGTCTTGGAGGTTTTGGCTGTTCTACCTTTTATTTCTTGCAAAATGCATTTGCCAAGGCCATTGCCTTGAAAATCGGTAAGCACATAGATACGCTCCAACTCCATCGAATCCTGCCCTTTCAAGTCAGTCTGGGCTTCATTTTCGTTCAACTTGAAATAGGCCACAAGATTATTTTTTTGATATACAAAATAAAATGAAGTGTTGGGATCATTCAATTCATCAGTTAGTTTATCCCTATGAAACGCAAAATCGATATAGGTTTTAAAATCTTCCGGATTGTTGTCAGCCTCAAAAGCGGCGCGAAAAGTAGTTCTGGATATTTGGACCAGTTGATCCAAATCATCTTGGGTGCATTTTTTGTAAAAGAGATGCATTTGGTTTTTGATAGACCATGAAAATAGCAAAAAAAAGCCACGTTGTGGGCGTGGCTCTAATTCATATCATTTTTGAAATGATTATAGCATAAACAACTTTTTGATCAATAAAACTACTCCGTGATAAAAATCGTTTTTATACACTAAGATTTCATCTTTCATTGGGGCATGGTTCATTTGGGCATCCATAATAAATAGGTTTGTAGATAGGTTTGGGGTTAATCTTTCAGTACACTGTAAATTTAATCTAAAACGACGTTCTTCTCTAAATTATTGTTGTGAAGGATGCGTATAATGTTGTGAAAAAAATGAAAGGTAAATTTCATCGATGAACAACCTAACAATTGGGCTCAAATTTGCATTTCGGGGATGGCCCCTTCCACTATTAAAGTTCCACTTGTGGCATTTTGGATTGTTTCGATTGAAACCCCCGGAGCCCGTTCCAAAAGCTTGAACCCACCCGCAGTAACTTCAAGGACGGCAAGATTGGTCACTATCTTTTTTACGCAGGCCACACCGGTCAAGGGCAAGGTACATTTTTTCAGGAGCTTTGATTCTCCCGCCCTATTCGTATGCATCATGGCCACAATGATATTCTCTGCAGAAGCCACTAGATCCATAGCGCCCCCCATACCCTTCACAAGTTTGCCCGGAATCTTCCAATTGGCAATATCGCCATTTTCCGAAACTTCCATGGCTCCCAAGATGGTCAAATCCACATGCTGGCCGCGGATCATTCCAAAACTGGTCGCTGAATCAAAGAAGGAGGCTCCTGGGAGCGTTGTGATCGTCTGTTTGCCCGCATTGATGATGTCTGCATCTTCCTCCCCTTCGAACGGGAACGGACCCATGCCCAGCACCCCATTCTCACTTTGGAACTCCACATGGATATCATCCCTAACAAAATTGGCGACCAAGGTTGGGATACCGATACCGAGGTTTACGTAATACCCGTCTTTAACTTCCTGTGCAATGCGTTTGGCGATTCCGTTTTTATCCAACATTAATTTGATAATTAGATTATTTGTTTGATTTGAAGATCACTTGTTCTTACTTGTTGAAATAATTTTTGAGATAATCATTATTATTGATTTAAGGTCTTCATGTAATTCTATTTTTGGTCTAGGGTAAAAGGGAGATTCCTCGCACAATCGCAACCAATATTCTACTTCGTCGGCCTCTTTCGCGGCTATTTTAAATTTATGAATAAAATCTGCTTTGCTTTCCGCATTTTGTGCTTCCCTGATGTTTGCCCCGATTGATGTTCCACTTCGAAATATTTGTGAAGCCATTTCAAACTTGTTCAGTTCCCTGATCGACTCAGAAAATTCAATGATCTTAATTGATTTAAGAATCAATTGCGCTTCCGTACCGTTCGTTGTTCTATTCGTTTTTCATACTTCTTTCCTTGGAAAATGCGTTGCACGAATATTCCGGGGACGTGGATTGCGTTGGGGTCCAAAGATCCCGCGGGCACCAATTCCTCTACCTCGGCAACCGTAATATGGGCCGCACCACACATACAGGGATTGAAATTTCGGGCCGTTCCCTTAAAAATCAGGTTTCCGGCCTCGTCACCCTTCCAAGCTTTCACAAAGGAAAAGTCGGCCTTAAAGGCATTCTCCAACACATACATTTTGCCATTGAATTCCCGGGTTTCCTTACTTTCCGCTACCTCTGTGCCAAAACCCGCAGGCGTATAGAAAGCGGGGAAACCTGCTTGTGCCGCCCTGCATTTTTCGGCCAAGGTACCTTGTGGGGTAAGTTCGACCTCCAATTCGCCACTTAACATCTGACGCTCAAACTCATCGTTTTCACCCACATAGGATGAAATCATTTTCCGTATTTGTTTTTTCTGCAGAAGCAGGCCCAGCCCAAAATCATCCACGCCGGCATTATTCGAAATACAGCAAAGGTCCGATACCCCCATTCGCACCAATTCGGCAATTGCATTCTCAGGAATACCACAAAGGCCAAAACCGCCCAACATCAAAGTCATTCCGTCGGTCACCCCTGCTAGGGCTGCTTGTACATGGTCTACTGTTTTACGTATCATAGTCAGTGGTATATTTAATAATCAGCACAAATCCATCCCTACTAAAATAAGGTTTTAAATAGTAAATGCCCTTACCTTTTCGCTAAAAAGTAAGGGCATACGGTATGGTATTGGACCATTATGATAGGATGGAGTCTAGAAATCCAGATCGTCGAGATCTGTGTCCAAATCCTTGGCCTTGTTTGGGTCTTCGGCAGGTGTTGAGCAATCTAGATTGATCGACATATTTTCTGGTTTGGGAAATTCACCATCGGATACCCCCAACTCTTTATCAGCATAGTTCTTTTTCATGTATAGCCCCCAGATGGGCAGGGCCATTGATGCCCCTTGGCCATAGGTAATCGTCTTGAAATGTATGGCACGATCGTCACCGCCGACCCAAACTCCAGTGACCAAATTAGGAACCATCCCCATAAACCAGCCATCACTTTGATTTTGGGTCGTTCCGGTCTTACCGGCAATGGGATTCTTGAATTCATATGGATATCCCGTGATGATCTCTTTGTACTCCGGTCTCCATTTATCATATCCTGTGGTTCGTAAGCGGGTACCTGAGCCCCCTTGGGTCACACCTTCCATTAAATTGACCATGGCATAGGCGACTTCCTTGCTTAACACATCTTTGGTTTCAGGTACATATTCAAAGAGTACGGTACCATTCTTATCCTCGATACGGGTCACCATAACGGGCTTCACATACACCCCTTGGTTTACAAAGGCGCCATAGGCCCCTACCATTTCATATACATTGATGTCATGGGTTCCCAAAGCAATGGAGGGTACCTCTGGAATCTCTCCTGTAATTCCAAGGTTCTTTGCGATCGAAACCACGGATTTAGGACCGACCCGATCGATCAATTGGGCAGTTACACTATTTTTGGAATTGGCCAAGGCCCTTTTCAAGGTATACATCTCCCCTGAAAATTTGCCTTCCGAGTTTTTGGGGCACCAAGGTTCGGGGTTCCCGTGTTTTTCAGCCTCAATACAGTATTGCGTGTCGGGCAGCTCATAACATGGTGATAAGCGTAACTGGTCGATGGCCGCAGCATAGACAAATGGCTTAAACGTCGAACCCGCCTGCCGGGCGCCTTGATAGACATTGTCATATTGAAAATGTCGATAATCAACACCCCCTACCCACGCCTTTACATGGCCCGTTTGGGGCTCCATGGACATCATGGCTGTTCTCAGGAACATCTTATAATACCGGATAGAGTCCCTTGGTGTCAATATGGTATCTTTCTCGTGGGTCTCGCTTTTCCAATCAAAAACGGTCATCTCGGTCTTTATATTAAAGGAAGCACGAATGTCCTTTTCCGATTTGCCTTGTCTTTTCATTTCACGCCATCGATCGGAAGTCTTCATGGCGCGGTCCAGAATATTGTCTATCTCCTCTTTTTCCAAATCAAGAAAAGGAGCTGTTTTGTTACGATCAGGGGTGTTTTGGTGAAAAAATTCAGTCTGTAGCCGTTCCATATGCTCTTGCACCGCTTCTTCGGCATTGGCCTGCATTCGTGAATCGATAGTCGTATAGATCTTTAAACCATCCAAATAAAGGCTCCATCGATCACGTTCCCCTTCAATGGCCGGTTTTGGGTTTTTCTTGATCCAATCGTTCATAAACCCTTGTAGGTACATCCTGAAATAGGTGGCAAGTCCTTCCCGATGCGATTCAGGATTAAAATTGATGTCCATTTTCAACGCTTGAAGCGAATCCCTTTCCTGTTCACTTATATATTCAAATTTTTCCAATTGGCCCAAAACCATGTTTCTTTTGTTTCGTGTCAGTTCTTCACGCCGCAATGGATTGTACAGGGAGGAATTCTGCAACATGCCTACCAACATGGCCGATTCCTCTATTTTAAGATTTTTGGGCTCCTTGCCGAAGTAAATACGGGAAGCGGACCGAATACCGTCGGCATTGTTACCGAAATCATAGATGTTAAGGTACATCTTAATAATCTCTTCCTTGGTATAATTGCGTTCCAGTTGTGTAGCAATCACCCATTCCTTTGCTTTTTGTTTTATGGTCTCAAAGATATTTTTAGACCGAGGGCCTACATAAATCTGACGTGCCAATTGTTGGGAAATTGTACTGGCACCCCCTCGCTTCCCTAAAAAGAAAAAGGCCCTCAATGTGCCTCTGGCGTCAATTCCCGAATGATCGTAAAAACGAATATCTTCACTGGCGACCAAGGCGTCAACAAGGTTTTTCGGCAAATCGTCATAGCCTACATCGGTACGATTATCATCCAAATAAAACTTGCCCAATGTTTTTCCGTCGGCGGAAATAATTTCAGTGGCCAGATTGGTCTGTGGGTTTTCAAGCGTCTCATAGGTGGGCAAAGGTCCCAAAAATCCCCATGAAGCCATTAGAAACAACAAGGCCACGGAAAAAACGCCCACAGCAAACAAAATCCAGAACCATTTGATAAATTTAGAAAAGCCCGTTTTAGTCTTTTTCTTTTTGGCCTTTGCCATATTTCTACTCATTACTTTTAACAATTTCGAATCCGACATCGGTAATGCCCTCTAGGTTCACAACACCTTCGACATTGCCATTCTTCCGCATAGCATGCGACACGCGTAAGGTATATACGCCCGAAGAAGGAAAAACGATGTTTTCCTTATACCATAATTTATTTTCCTTAATACTTCCATACCCCTTACCCAGCCAAGTGCCATCGGGTTGGGCCATCATATACTCCAAGGTATCGGTAACCGTATCGCCATTCGGATAGTCGAGCGCGGCTATTAAAAAAAGGTTGCTATACGAAAATGTGTTATCATTTCGAATATTGATAAACATATCGTGTTTGTTTATGGTGTCTAGACCCGTGAAATTGAATTCAACCACACTATCCTTATTCCATGAACCATTGGTAGTGGCCTTATAATCGGTTTTTACAATGGAATCGTCACAGGAAACCAAAAAAACCACGCTTACCAATGCTGCCAATAACCTAAGCATTTTTTTGCTGTCTTTTTCGATTGTTTCTATTATTTCTATTCTTCTTGTTTTTGTTGTTTTTGTTCCTATTGCCGCGATGCTTTGGCCGGTCGAAACGGGTAAGGCTATCCTGCCCCACTACATTTTCGAAAACCACCTTGTCCTCAACCAAATTGTCTACCGCATATTCCTCCAAACTGGCAACTTTCTCTTTCTTCCTGTTCTTGGTCATGATCTCAATGACCTGGTCTTTTGAAAGCATGTGCCAATTGGCGGGTTCCTCTTTGTAGGAGAACCATAGCTTGGATTTGAAAATATCGGATTTCTGACAAAAAGCCATCCCTTTCTCCGTAAATAATTTGGTGTCTTGGGGAGGAAAGTCTTTCAACGCCTCCAAGTATAGATCGAGCTCGTAATTAAGACAACACTTTAACTTGCCACATTGACCGGCCAATTTCTGTGGATTCAAGGAGAGCTGTTGATAACGGGCGGCGGAAGTGCTTACCGACCTAAAATCGGTCAGCCATGTCGAACAACACAATTCCCTGCCACAAGACCCAATACCTCCCAAGCGTTGGGCTTCTTGCCGATAACCTATTTGTCGCATCTCGATGCGAATACCAAAGGCCTTGGCCATATCCTTTATCAATTGCCGAAAATCAACACGTTCCTCGGCCGTATAGTAAAACGTAGCCTTTGAGGCATCGCCTTGAAATTCCACATCGGAGATCTTCATCTGTAATTTTAGGATGATGGCAATCTCTCTGGAACGTTTTTTGATTTCTTCTTCCCGATCCCTCGCCTTCTGCCAGATATCAATGTCTTTTTGGGTGGCTTTTCGGTAAACTTTCGGGACATCCTCGGCATCTGGATTCTCCTTTTTCTTCTTCATCTGCACCCGAACAAGTTCTCCCGTCAAGGTGACCATGCCAATATCGTGGCCTGATTGTGCCTGGGTAGCCACAACATCACCAATTGAAAGTGTCAAATTCTCCGTGTTTCTGAAGAATTCCTTCCTGCTATTTTTAAATCGGACCTCAATAACGTCAAACGGTTTCTCACCATTCGGAAGTGACATATTGGAGAGCCAATCGAATACCGTTAATTTATTACAACCATCGGTGCCACAGGTCCCATTGTTCTTGCACCCTTTTGGTTGTCCGTCCTTACCGGTTGAACAACTGTTACAACCCATATTTTGTATCTTGATTTGGGAACGCCTTGGCAGCATCCCAAAAAAGGTTCATATTAATCTTACATGTAAAGATAGTATAAATTGTTGCAGATGTAAAACGAGACATGGCAATTGAAGGATTACACGTTTTTTAACTTGGCTATTTTTTAAACTTCAATACCTCGGAACGCCCTTTTTTAAAAATCTTATTGCTTACCGATTTGCCCTTGCGAAGTCTTTTTTGCTCCTCATAAGGCAAGCCGTGGATCTCTTTGCACCCGTTCGAACAGCAATCGTTCATTTTCGCCGCACATGCCTCACATTGGATAAACAATAAATGACAGGCTTCATTGGCACAATTTACATGGGTATCACATGGTTTGCCGCATTGGTGGCATTGCGCAACCACATCCTCGGAAATACGTTCCCCACGCCGGTGGTCGAATACAAAGTTCTTACCCACAAACTTGTTCTCAAGGTTTTGGTCTTTCGCCTGTCGTGCGTACTCTATAATGCCCCCCTCTAACTGATACACATGCTTAAAACCCTTATGCTTATAGTATGCACTGGCCTTTTCACACCGAATCCCACCTGTGCAATACATGACCAGGTTTTTAGCTTCCTTAAATGATTCCAGGTCCTTTTCGATGATATCCAAGGAATCCCGAAAGGTATCTACATCTGGGGTAATGGCGTTTTTAAAATGCCCAATCTCACTTTCATAGTGATTTCGCATATCGACCAAAAGGGTGTTGGGGTCCTCGATCAATTCATTGAACCGTTTTGCGTTGACATGCACCCCCTTATTGGTCACATCGAAGGTGGCATCATTTAGGCCATCGGCCAAAATCTTCTTTCTCACTTTTACCTTCAATTTCAAGAAAGATTTATTGTGCTGTTCGATGGCGATGTTCAATCGTACGTCGTTCAGAAAAGAAATACTGTCTAAATGTGCTTTAAAAGCCTTGAAATTTTCAGCCGGCACCGATAATTGGGCGTTTATACCCTCATGGGCCACATAGATACGACCAAGAACATCGAGTTCGTTCCAATGAATGAATAAATGGTTCCTGAAAATGGTCGGGTTTCCTATATGTGCATATTGGTAAAAGGAAATGGTCAGGCGTTCCTTTCCGGCCTGTTCAATAAGGGTTTCCCTTTCCTTTGCACTTAATGTATTGTACAGTTGCATGCTATACCAATCGTTACGTTAAAGAATAGTTTAAAGTTGCGAAGATAGTATAATCACTAGACAATCTTCGTACTGATAATCTTGACCGGACAGGCCAATTGTGCCTGCTTACAGGGCTCATAAATAGCATTGTCATGCGATTTAATGGTGAAAAACCCTTTTTTATCGGTTGCCCTCAACAAGACGCTTTTCCCATCTTTTTTGGACATTTGAAACTGCTCAGGTGCCAATTCCACACAATAGTTGCAACCAATACATTTCTTTCTCTGCAAGGTTACCACGACCATTATTCCTTCACGATTTTATACAATTTGTCAGAGGGCCGAATCTTAAAACCGGTTGGAAAAGTACAGTTGTTTCCTTTCTCGGCCAAGGTCGTGGGAAGGTCATCTACCATAACCTGTTGCAATTCGAGTTCCTGTACACCCGTTGTAGGACCAGTGATCAATAAGGTGTCGCCCACCTTTATATCGAAAGCCTCAATCTTGAATTCCGCAATCCCGGGTCGAGGATAATAATGTACCCCTTTACCCACGTACAATTTCTTTTGACTGGCTTGAGTACCCGGTCCGTCGCTCCACTCCCCGAGTTTTTGACCGAGGTAATACCCTCCCCAAAAACCACGGTTATAGACTTTTTCCAAGGCCTTCATCCAAATAGCGACTTTTTCCTTGGTGAATGTTCCCTGGTCGTGCGCATCGATGGCCTCTCTATAGGTTTTGGTCACGGTCGCCACATATTCGGGAGCCCTGCCCCTTCCTTCTATCTTCAAGACTTTTACCCCTGCATCGATAATCTGGTCTAAAAAATCCAAGGTACAAAGATCCTTGGGCGACATCATGTATTCGTTGTCGATTTCAATTTCAAAACCACTCTCTTGGTCAATGACCGTGTATTTTTTTCGGCAATTCTGTTTGCAAGCCCCCCTATTCGCCGATGAATTATGGGAATGCAGGCTGAGATAGCATTTTCCGGAAACCGCCATGCACAATGCGCCATGGCCAAAAACCTCAACCTCGATCAACTTTCCGGAAGGTCCTTTTACCCCTTCTTTCTGTATTTGTCCACAAATATGCTTGATCTGTCGTAAACTCAATTCACGACTTAATACCACGGTGTCGGCAAAAAGTGAATAAAACTTGACGGTTTCAATATTGGTTATATTTATCTGGGTCGATATATGAACCTCCATATCGTTTTGCCTGGCATAAGCGATTACCGCCTGATCCATTGCGATAACAGCGGTGATACCCGCCTTTTTGGCTGCATCCAAAACCGTTCGTATTACAGACAGGTCATGATCGTATATGATGGTATTCAACGTCAAATACGTTCTGATCTTCCTTTTGCTACAGCGTCGGGCAATCGTAGGCAGATCTTCAAGCGTGAAATTGATGGTTGCCCGTGCCCGCATGTTCAATTGCTCAACACCAAAATAGACCGAATCCGCACCATTGTCGATGGCCGCTTGCAGGGATTCAAAATTCCCGGCAGGGGCCATTAATTCTATCTTTCCATTTCTTGTCATCATTACAAGTCGCTGTATTTTTTGGATTGCAAAGATACATTTTATGGACATATTATCATCCTATCCCTTAAAAATCAAGGACCTAGATAACAAACCCATTGGGAATGTATATACTAGTTATTTGACTTGACCGTATATTGAGCCGAAACATAACGCCTTCATCGGCCTTTTTTTCGCGGTTTGTTTTGAAAAGATGGTTCAATACACTGATGAAAGTCCTAAAAAGATATGCTCTGAAGTACACCCAGGTATTGAAATGGGAATCGCCAAGTTCCCAAAGGCTTGGGCACGGTATTCAGTAACCACCCAGATGTTTGCCATTCCCCCAGAATCAACACTGAAGACTGTGGATGCATTGCAAGCTGGCCAATCACGATTTTAACCATTAAAAAAGAGCCTTGAGAATTCAAGACTCTTCATAGGCCATCCCATTTTTTTCTTTTTCATAACATTCTTACAAATGTAAAAAAGGGAAATGACCACTACTGCCCAACGTCCGAAAACAATTGGTTCATATATTGAGTTAGTATATGCTATTTTCATTGAGATACATCTTTTGCAAAAAGGTTGCGTTGGTGAACCTCCTAATTTGGACATTCCGTGTACAAAATATTTTGGAGTGATGGTAATATGCGAAAAGAAATGGTAAATTAGCAATCCTAATTTTATACGAGATGAGTTCTGAAAAAGAAGCAAAATTAAAAGCATTAAAACTAACCTTGGACAAACTGGATAAGACCTATGGTAAAGGCGCCGTAATGAAGATGGGGGATAGTATCGTTGAGGATGTGGAAGTAATCCCTTCGGGTTCCTTGGGTCTGGATATTGCGCTTGGTGTTGGTGGTTACCCCAGAGGAAGGGTCATTGAAATATACGGTCCCGAATCATCGGGTAAAACGACCTTGACACTACATGCCATAGCTGAAGCACAAAAGAATGGGGGTATTGCAGCTTTTATTGATGCAGAACATGCTTTCGACCGTTTTTATGCTGAAAAATTAGGGATAGATATAGATAACTTGATTATTTCCCAACCAGACAATGGGGAGCAGGCGCTCGAAATAACGGATAATCTGATTCGTTCGGGGGCCATAGACATTGTGGTCATCGATTCGGTTGCCGCCCTCACCCCAAAAAGTGAGATCGAAGGGGAAATGGGGGATTCGAAGATGGGATTGCATGCACGATTGATGTCACAGGCATTGCGAAAATTGACGGGTTCTATCAGCAAAACCCATTGTACTGTGATCTTCATTAACCAATTGCGGGAGAAAATCGGGGTGATGTTCGGGAATCCGGAAACCACTACGGGTGGAAATGCCTTGAAATTCTACGCTTCGGTACGTTTGGACATTCGGCGTTCAACACAGATCAAAGATGCCGATGGGGCTGTTCTAGGAAATAAAACGCGGGTAAAGGTGGTCAAAAACAAGGTGGCCCCTCCCTTTAGACTAGCGGAATTCGACATATTATACGGTGAGGGGATTTCCAAGATAGGGGAGATTATCGATTTGGGTGTACAATATGAAATTATAAAGAAAAGTGGGTCATGGTTCAGCTATGGCGATACCAAACTAGGCCAAGGCAGGGATGCGGTGAAGGCACTTTTAAACGACAATCCTGAATTGTTTGAGGAATTGGATGTGAAAATCCGTGAGGCCTTAAAAGCGATTAAATAAGCTGTTATTAGAGCATTGATGATTGAATGAACAGGCGCCTTTCGGCGCCTTTTTATTGTCTGTGACCAAAATATTCGAATCAAAACGACTTTTCTTGTACCTTAACGATAAGTAACGCAACCATAACCCAATAATTTCATCTTAGAAATAAATTATTAGTTTATGAAAAGGACATTTTTAGCACTTTGTGCCCTTGCGGTAGTACTACTTTTAAATTCATGTGATTTAGGGGATGACAGTCCTAACTTTCATTTCGTAACCCTACGGATTGAAAGTGTGGAAATGCCGGAATCTTTTGACCTCAATGAAACGTATGAAATCAATGTCACCTATACGGTCCCTGACGGATGTACCCTCTTAGAGGGTTTTGACGTGACCAAGGAGGAGGTAACCACAAGGAAAGTTGTGGCCGTAGGCTCCCAAAGAACCGATCAAAAAACCTGTACGGAAATTATTCGTGAGGAAGTAAGCTCCTTTAGTTTTGTTGTACTTTATAGCGAACCCTATTTGTTTCGATTTTACCAAGGGGAAGATGTCAATGGTGACCCGCTGTTTTTGGAGATAGAAGTTCCGGTGAACTAAACCATGATAATAAACTAAGCATTATTTTGAGTCTGGAAGAACTCATAGACAAATGTAAAAAAGGCGATAGAAAGGCACAAGAGCAGTTATATAGGCAATTTTCCAATATACTGTTCGGTATCTGTCTTAAATATTCACGCAATAAATCGGAGGCTGAGGATAGTCTTCATGATAGTTTCATGACCATCTTCGAAAAAATCGGCCAATATAAATCCAAGGGCTCTTTTGAAGGGTGGCTAAAACGCATTACGGTAAATACGGTATTACAGAAATATAGGAAGGAAGAATTCTTAAAGGTAGTTTCTGAAAATGTGGAAGCCGAGGTGACAGTAGATACGGAATATGACGATATTGAACTGCAGACCCTATTAAAATATATTCAGGAACTACCGAATAAATACCGATTGACCTTTAATCTATATGTGTTGGATGGCTATTCGCACAAAGAGATAAGCACCATGCTTGGCACATCGACAGGTACCTCAAAATCGAACCTTGCCCGTGCAAGATTGATCTTAAGGGAAAAAATTGAAAAAACAACGACCAGGGCGATCATCGGCATTTTGATAATGGCCCTGGGAGGAACCCTGTGAACCCATCGAAGTGGTTCACAACCGAATAAAAGACATGAACATGCTTAACACATAGCAAAATGAGCAAAAAAAACTTGGATAAATTATTCCAAGAGAAACTCTCTGATTTTTCAGACGTCCCTACAGAAAAAGTCTGGCGAACCATTGAAGTCTCTTTGAATAAAAAGAAGAAAAGTCGCAAGGTGATTCCCTTTTGGTGGAAACTAGGCGGTATCGCCGCCGTATTGGCCCTGGGTTTATTCCTGATCAATCCGTTTAAGGACAGTGATGCAGATCCCAATGCGGTTATCACTGATGTTGAACAGTTGAAGGAAGACAATCAGAAGAAGTCGAAGGATAGTGATCAATCCCCTATCCCCAATGCTCCTGAAGTCGTGGGACAAACCTTTCCAGAAGCGGTTAAGACACAAAATACCAATCGGTCTGAAAGGAAGACAAAACCACTCAACACCCCTTCAACGATAGCCACTTCCTCGAAAAATCAGGAAAAAGAAGCAAACGGGAAAAGCCAAGGTGCCTTTGGGACGCAGCAGCATGAAGTATCTGAAATAGCAGCTCGTGACTCCTATAAAACGGGCGAAATGAATGATACTAACAATAGCATTGGGAAAGAGACGGAAGCCGTAAGGGTCGCCGGTGGGCAAGTCGCTGCAAATGCTGGTACAGGCAACGACCAAACCGCTGACGCCCATACCGATGAAAACCGGCCAATTCGCAGAGATTCCAATGCCAAGGAAGAAGCCATCATAGCATTGAAGTCTGAGGAAGTAGAAGAAAACAGTGCAAGTGGTACCCTTTCGATTTTTGATGCAATGGATAAAGAAGAAGAAGGGATTACGGAAGTCAAGGAAAGCAAATGGTCTGCAGGCCCGAGTATCGCACCTGTTTATTTCAATGCCTTTGGCAATGGTTCCCCCGTTCATTCCATCTTTGTTCCCAATTCAAAATCGGGTGATGTGAACCTGAGTTACGGTCTGGCAATTTCCTACGAAATAAACAAAAAGCTATCTATTAAAACAGGTATCCATAAAGTCGATTACGGGTACAATACCAATGATGTGGCGTTTACCTCCACGCTAGAGCGTATCGGTAATGGTCAGATAGAAAACATCAACTATAGTTCCGCCTCCAGGAATATCCTAGTGGATAGCAAATCGGACAACTTCAACTCACTAACCAACAGAACCGCTTTGGATGTTGCCACCCAGAACCCATCCCTATCAGGGGTAATGGCACAGCAATTTGGGTATTTGGAGATTCCATTGGAACTGAAATATGCCCTTGTCGACCGTACATTCGGGGTTGATCTTATCGGTGGACTAAGTTCATTGATCTTGGTAGACAATTCAGTTTCGTTGACCTCTGGTGAACTGACCACTGAAATGGGAGAGGCCAACAATGTAAATACCATGAATTTTAGCACCAATATAGGATTTGGTGTCAATTATAAGTTTACACCGAAAGTACAATTGAACATTGCACCTATGTTCAAATACCAATTGAATACGTTTTCTGGTACCGCTGGCGATTTTCAACCTTTTACCATTGGCGTATATAGTGGATTGAATTTTAAATTTTAGAGGAGTGGTTTAACTCCGCGGTTGCGATTACCAAAGCTTCCAAAATCTTGGTACAATGTTCAGGGCTTTATTTTTCATTGGGTTTTTTCAATTCCCTTAAAATGACATTACGTACTTCTTCACGTAACGTGGATTTGTCCTCATCCTCTAAAAGTGCAGTTTCAAAAAAGGAATGTACCTTGGCCCGAATCAATCCAGGTCCCCCACTCAAAAAAGTGAAGGAAAACCGTTTTTTATTGTCATAAAATGTCATGGGCACCACAGGAATATTATGGGCAATGGCCATTTTAAAGACTCCATCCTTAAATTGATCCAATAAAATGTGTTCTTCAGGAACCCCTCCCTCAGGGAAAATACAGATACTCAATCCCTGGTCCAATCTTCGTTGCGCCCGGCGGTAAACACCCGTTCTACTGCGACTATCTTCCCGATCTACCATAATGCAGACACGTTTATAGAAAAAACCGAACAGGGGAAGCTTTACCAATTCCTTTTTGCCTACAAAAACAAAAGGATTCCTGCTGATTCGAAGCATCAACATAATATCCAACATACTGGTATGGTTAGCCACCAACATATAACTCTTGCCCCGAACCATTTTCTGCTCCCAAAAGATTTTTTGAGGGCAACCCATGCCCAACAATATCGGCCTTGCCCATAAGTTTCGAGCCAGCCAGAAAAATTGGGGATACGATTTTTCAGATATGGTGGTAATTACCAAAAAGGGCAAGAAGAGGAGTATGGGCACTAGTACCAATACGTAAAACCAAATGCGGTATAAAGTGAATCCTATATTTTGCGCAATGCGATGCATTGATCAAAAATAACAAATTGAACCAGTTATTTGCGATTTGTTTTACCTTTGTGCTTCTTTAAAACAATGCAATGGCAAGAATACTGACTGGCATACAAAGTACGGGGGTTCCACACCTCGGAAATATTATGGGTGCTATCATCCCGGCCGTACAAATGGCCCAAGATCCCAAGAACGAATCTTTCTTATTTATTGCAGATATGCATTCCCTGACCCAAATTAAAAATGGGGATGAACTAAGGAACAATACCTATGCAACGGCAGCTACTTGGCTCGCTTTTGGATTGGATATTGACAAAACCGTTTTTTACAGACAGAGCGATGTTCCACAGGTAACCGAATTGGCTTGGTATCTTAGTTGCTTTTTCCCTTATCAACGACTAACCCTTGCCCATTCCTTTAAAGATAAGTCCGATCGCCTTGCTGACGTCAATGCCGGGTTGTTCAACTATCCCATGCTCATGGCTGCCGATATCTTGTTGTACGGCGCGAATATCGTCCCTGTAGGTAAGGACCAACTACAGCATATTGAAATGACACGGGATGTTGCTTCCCGGTTTCATGGCCAATTAGGGGATACTTTCGTACTGCCAGAAGGAAAAATACATGAAGACACCATGTACGTTCCGGGTACCGATGGACAAAAAATGAGCAAAAGCAAGGGGAACCTTATCAATATTTTCCAACCAGACAAGGCATTGCGTAAACAGATCATGGGAATCAAGACCGATAGTACCCCCATGGAAGACCCAAAAGACCCTGATACCGATAACGTATTCGCCCTGTACAAGATCCTAGCCTCAAAAGAGCAAATTGCAGAAATGAGGGCTAATTATGAAGGAGGGAATTACGGCTATGGTCATGCAAAACAAGCTTTGTATGAAGTGATCCTTGAAAAGTTCGGGCCGGCACGTGAAAAGTTCGATTACTATATGAACCATCTTGAGGAAATCGACAATGCCCTTGAAATCGGTGCTGGAAAAGCGAAAAAAGTGGCAGATCAGGTATTGAATCGGGTTAGGGGCAAGCTGGGGTATTGATTTTCTGTAAACAAACCGAGCGGTTTGTTTTAGCCTTCTTTTTATGATATTTAAAGCACGCCAACTTCGGTTTTTAGTCCGCACTTCATCGATGAAATGCGATTATATCGAACCCATTCCACTTCAATTCGCATTGCACAAACCGCTGGGTCTGTAAAAAGCGAATTAAATAGCCGGTCTGTCGTTAAGGATTTTGGTTGGATTTTACCCTGATAGGCGCTTTTTATACTGCCTCAAACAATTTTCCGGGCAACGGCCGAATAACCCCTTTCATTTCCATGGTCAGAAGTGTCGATGATACCTTGAATATGGGCAGTTGGCAATCGAGGGCAATGGTATCCAATATTTGTTTCCCCTCTTTTTGCAAATAGCAGTAGATCTTTTGCTCAATGTCATCCAATTCGACGAACAACTGTGGCTGGATCGGCTTGGTATCCTTTGGTTCCAATTCCCAATTCAATAAATAGATCACATCAGCGGCCGATGTGATCATATGGGCCTTTTGTTGCTTTATCAGGTTATTACAGCCCGAACTGTACTTGTCCTGAGCCCTGCCCGGAACAGCGAAGACCTCCCGATCATAACTGTTTGCAATATCTGCCGTGACCAAACTGCCGCCTTTTTCCGCAGATTCAATAACAATGGTCGCCTCGCTCATTCCGGCGATAATGCGGTTCCGCCTTAGGAAATTCTCACGATCTGGATTGCTGGTACTCCAAAATTCAGTAACGAACCCCCCGTTTTTCTCCACCTCATCGACATACCTAGCATGGACCTTGGGATAGATCTGGTTTAATCCATGGGCCAAACATCCTATGGTCTCTAAACCATGTTTTAAGGCTGTTTTCTGCGCATGAATATCAACCCCATAGGCAAATCCGCTTACGACAATTGGGTCTAAGGGAGCCAGGTCCTCAATAAGCGTTTCGCAGAATGCCATCCCATAACTTGTGATATTCCGTGTACCGACAATGCTTATAATCTTACGTTCTTTCAAATCAAAATTGCCCTTTTTGAACAAAATCAATGGACTATCGATGCAATGCTTTAAATATCTAGGGTAATCAGTGTCGGTAAAATACGTGTAAGCGATATCATGATCCAAAATATACTGTACTTCGTTCTCAGCGGCTTCAAGATGTTCAGCGTCGTGAAGACCCCTAATCGTCAAGGTACCGATCCCATCGATCTTAAGCAGGTTTTTCATTGTATCGTCAAAAACAGCCGTTGGACTGCCACAATGTGTTATGAGCTTTTTTGCCGTAACGTCCCCAATATTCGGAATGTTCTGCAACCTTAATACCGCAATTAATTCATCTGTAGTCATTTATATGGGACACTTAGTTATCCACAAATTACCAAAAATATTATGTTAATAAAAAGTGCCGTTGAAACTATTGAACCCGTATAATTTTTATAATATTTGTTGCAATGGTCTTAGAACGCTATATCTCCGATTTACTTTATCGTTACAACTGTGTGGTTGTTCCTGGCTTTGGTGGCTTTTTGTCCCAATATAAATCCGCAGTACACAATACACAGGACCATTCGTTTTCACCCCCTTCAAAATCCCTGTCGTTCAACAAACAATTATCTTCCAATGACGGACTTTTAGTGTCCTATATGGCGGAGGTCGAAAATCGTTCCTACGAGGAAATGCTACAACAGGTGATGGGCACTGTAGAAGCTTGGAAACGAACATTAGATCAAGGCGGACGTTTGTCTTTGGAGCATATTGGTGACCTGAAATCAAATAAGGAGGGTAGAATCCTATTCCAACCGTCCTATCAGCTCAACCATTTGACTTCTTCCTTTGGATTATCTTCCTTCGTATCAACGCCGATTGCCCGGGAAGTCATGAAGAAAGAGATTGTTGCGCTCGAGGAGAAAGTTCCTTTGGTCTTTACCCCAGAACGAAGGAAGGAAACAAACCTTCGCTCCTATCTGAAATATGCCGCTGTCATTCTTTTGGCCTTATCAACGGGATTGACAGGATATAGATTCTACAACGAAACCCTAAGCCAACAGCAAATAGTGGTTGAGCAGGCACAGGAGAAGGTAGCAAAAAGCATTCAGGAAGCCACCTTTTTTGATACGTCACCATTGGAACTACCTACCCTTAACCTAAAGGTTGTTTCAAAAAAACCAACAGTAGGCATACACCACATTGTGGCCGGAGCTTTCCGGTACAAGGCAAATGCGGACAAAAAAATACGCCTCCTGAAAAGACGAGGCTTTGATGCCGGTTATCTCGGCACCAATAACCATGGATTGCATATGGTGACCTACAGCAGCTATAGCGATGTTGACGAGGCCCTTCAAAACTTGAGAACAATTAAGAATACGCAATCCCAAGATGCGTGGTTGCTCTCCATTCGATAGCGTTGTTTTTCAAAATATCCTTTGTTAAATAGGTATCTTTGCACAAAAGTTAGGTATGCAGCCCAAAAATCCAAGTGACTCACGTACGATAATGACCGATTTGGTCCTCCCCAGCGAGACCAATCCTTTGAACAATCTTTTTGGAGGTGAACTTTTGGCCCGAATGGACAGGGCGGCCAGTATTGCGGCTCGTCGCCATAGTCGAAAAATTACGGTAACAGCTTCCGTAAACCACGTCGCCTTTAACCAAGCTGTGCCTTTGGGCAGTGTGGTCACCGTTGAGGCTGCCGTGTCAAGAGCCTTTAGAACTTCAATGGAGGTGTATATCGATGTGTGGATGGAAGACCGTACCAATAGAAAGCGTTCGAAAGCGAATGAAGCGATTTATACCTTCGTAGCCGTAGATGAGACTGGCAAACCCACTGAAGTTCCTCCATTAGAGCCCGTAACCGAATTGGAAAAGGAACGGTTCGCGGCCGCATTGCGTCGAAAACAACTGAGTTTGGTACTGGCCAAAAAGATGAAACCCAGCGAAGCTACCGAACTTAGGGCCTTGTTTATGGGTGATAGGTAGTTAGGTGTTGTTTAAAAATTTCTGCATAAGTGCGGCTTTACTATCCACCTCAAAAATCTGATATAACCTTTTTTGGTAACTCTTCACGGTATTGACACTTATACAAAATTTTTCTGCCGTCTTTTTATAGGTAAAGCCCTTTACAAAAGCTTCCAAAACACCATATTCACGTTCCGAGAGCTGGGTTTGGTACTTTTTTTCTATGTAAT
>NZ_JBATHS010000082.1:0-4641 GCF_049667165.1 Maribacter sp. | reverse complement strand
GAAACGGTACCACCAAAGAATTCAACGCCATCATCCTTACCATCGATCATGGCAACATTGTCAATCGTGGTACCAGAACCTACGGCATAAAGGGTAAGACCATTGTACTGTGAGTCAGGGTTGATCTGGGCACCCGCATATCTGATGATCAAATAGCTGATCGCACCAGAGTTATCGGCATCATCCGTTCCACCGTAAGTAATCTGGCCTACTTCAGCAGTAGCATCCGTACCTTCCGTGGTTGTGGCATTCCCTGCGATTACCAAACCACCCCAGTCTCCGGGGGCTTCGTTGGCAGAAGTCATTTCCACTGGATTGGAGGCCGTACCTTGAACATTGATTTTACCTCCTTTTTGAACTACAATATAGGTACTGGTCTCATCTCCACTCTCGACATTGGCAACGATTTTAGTGCCTGCAGGAATGGTTAATGTAGCTCCGGACTCAACACTGAAAGTTGTGGAAAGTGTATAGGTTTTACTGGCATCCAAAGATCTGTCTTCGGACATTGAACCCGTTAGGTTTGTGTTTTCACAAGGTGCACAGGAGCCCCCGCAATCTACGCCGGTTTCATCACCGTTCATTTTTTGGTCGGTACATGTGGCTTCAGGTGCTGGGTCTGTACCACCGTCGTCTTCACTAGAACAACTCGCCATGAACAAGCTGAAGATGGTCAAAAGACCCATTGTTAATCTTAAATTTTTCGTTTTCATAAAATAGGGTTTTAGAATTTATTAGTTATTATATTCAATTAAAAATTATAACGAAGACCTATGCTTAAGCCCACGCCAGTAGTATAGGAGCTGACGGTTTCATCTACTTCCAATCTTTTTGCAGCTGGGTCTGAGGCTATTTCAGCAACATTCTTCAAAATGCGCTGTGTTTGTTTTATCTCAGGATTCAAAAGGTTTTTCCCGATAAGGGTTAGCTTCCAATTTTTGGCAATCACTTTGCTCACAACGGCATTAAGAACCACAAACCCTTTTTCAATAATGGCATCGTCATAAAAGATATCCCGGTTCGATTGGTCTGTGGGTACCCCTAAGGCATATATTTTATCGGATGCATAGTTTGCGTTCAGGGATGCAGAAAATTGATTTTCGCCTACGGAATTGAAATTTAGACTTGAATTGAAGATCCAGTCTGAAGCGCCTTGTAGGTCGGTTTTCTCAATGCCTTTATATCGGAACGTCCTTAGTAAAGTGCCTTCCTCATTAAAGATTTCCTTTAGATCCTGTGAGTGCCACATACGTGTTGCATTCAAGACCAGATTTAGGTTGTTTCCGCTCTTGGTACCATCTTGTTCGTTGAAATCCGGATTGATCAAGTCTACCCTGGTTTCGGCTTCGAGGCCAAAAACTTCCGCTTTTTCAGCGGAGTTGAAATAAGAGAACACCCCTGCTGAACCTCTATCCCTGACTTTGTTTATAGGGTCTGATATATCCTTATAAAAAGCAGAAAAGGAAACCAATTGGGTTGTAGAGGGAAAGTATTCCCATTTAACATCATAATTCAAGTTTTTAGAGGCCCTTACATCTACGTTACCGCGAATTACCTGACCTGTTGGGGAGACATATTCAAAGGGTGAAACTTCCTTGAATTCGGGCAGGGTCAACGTTCTACTCATAGAAAGCCGTAAGGCATGAAAGTCATTCAGGGCATACTTAATATTTAAGCTCGGGTAGAGGTTATTGTATTCTTGTGTGCTTTCCCCGGTTCTCGGAAATAAGTTTCCAATATCATAGTTCACCGTTATTTCATCTTTTTGAAAACGAAGTCCGGCATTGATGTTCCACTTGTTAAGTCCAACATTGAAATCAGCAAAGGCAGCCTTAGAATCCAATTCACCAGTGTAGATGTCCTTGCGTTCATCATTGGCATTAGATCCCAATAGATTGAGTTCCAATAGGCCATTATCAAAGTTGGATTGTTGGAATATACTCCCGATGTTATCAATGGAAGAGGGGTTTATGGCGTTGGTCGAAGTTTCTTCAACACCCACGAATTCTGAACTGAAATCCCGTTGTTTGTTTCTATAGGAGACTCCCAATTCTATTTTAAAGGATTTTTCATCTTCGTCAATAATCTGTAAAGCATCTGTTACAAAACCATTGAATTCAATGTCCTCAATTGCTTGGCTCGACTTTCTTTGTTGAAATCCTCCATTTCTGCCCAGTTGCACATCAAATGACGGTTCAACCTCATTTGGGTCCCAATTCACCTCATTTCTGATTCTGTTGGGTTCATCGGCGTTCAGAATATTATAACCACCGGCCCATTTCAAGGTATTCTTATCCCCTAGTTCGTGGGTGCCCAATAATTGGGTGACCAGCAAACGGGTCTGTTTCGTATTTTGGTCCCTGATAAATTGGAACAAGCCTTCGGCAGGAGCGGTTTCCTCGAAAATAGTGGCTTCCCCGTTTCGCCCCCCTTCGAATATGGCTTCGCTTAACTTGTTTACAAAGAAGGTACTTGACTTCACCTTGTTTTTATCGTTGGCAAAGAACGCGATGTCCAATAATGCCGTGTTTACGATTTTATTGCGATAGGTTGTGGCATCGGTGATGGTATCATCTACGAAGTTGGACCTATATTGACGGAAAAGGCCTTGTTGAAATTCATAGGAACGGGAATGTGACCCCGTAAAAAAGACAGATAGCTTGTCATTTATTCTTTTTCCGGCCGTTAGGGAAAACGAATAGTCCATAGGATTATCCTGTTTCCTGGTGTTCCAACCTTGTTGGGTGATTTGTTGTTGTGTACTTCTATTCGAATTGTAAAAACCAAAAGTCACATCGCTTTGATTGGGGGAGGTTTTAAAGTTCTCCCAAACCCCGCTTTTTGCAACATTGGTATTGACACCCGTAGTAAGACCTGCCCGTAATTCCCTAGAACCTACCAGTTCCCTTGAACTGATGTTTATGTTGCCCGAAGATTGGTCTGCGGAGGATTGTGCAGCATATGTTTTGCTGATACTCACATTTCTGATTACCCGGGTAGGAAAGAGCGATAAGTCAATATTTTTCTTATCCACATCATCAGAAGGCACCGTTAACCCGTTCAGCGTTGTCGATAGGTATCGATCTCCAAGGCCACGTACAAAAACATCCCCTGAGGCCTCACTACTAGATACCCCTGATATTTTTGTGGTCGCGGTCGCTACGTCGGAAACACCGATTTTACCGAGCTCAACGGCACCAATACTTTCTTTGATTTCCGCGGCTTTTTTCTGGTCTATCAAGAGTGCCGTCTCAGAATCTTTTCTGGCTACCGTGGTAACCGTTACCCCTTCCAATGCCACTCCTGTGGCTACCATAGGCACATCTATAGCGGTGACTTTGCCGGCTTCAACCGTTACCTCAGGAATTTCGACGGTTTCATACCCCAAAAAACTGTATACCACTGTATAGGTACCCGGTTCTAGGTTGGGAATTTCATAAAGGCCATAAAAATCGGATGTGGTTCCCTTGGTTGTTCCTTTTAAAACCACGTTGGCAAAGGGCAATGGTTCATTGTTCATTGCCTTATCGGTAAGCGTTCCGACAATGCTTCCCGTTTTTTGGGCACTAAGCACTGTGGTGGTCAATACTAAAAGACTAAAAATAATTTTTTTCATGCTTGATTTTCTCTCTAATTAAATACCGCAGCAAAGAAACCCATGAACTGTAAAGAACATGTTAACCGCATTTTAAAATACTTTGATTAAAAGGTTAGAAAAAGGTTAATGGCTTTAAGTTAAGTTTCGATTGAAATTATCATTTCTTAACATTGAAATAATGTATCTTGCCGTTGCAAAACAGCTACAATGAACTGGGAACAACTACTCTCATTACGACGCCATGGTGATGCACATAAAAGGTTACGCAAAGAACAGGATGAGACCCGGTTGGGTTTTGAAGTCGACTATGACCGCATTATCTTTTCATCGGCCTTTCGGAGCTTGCAGGACAAAACCCAAGTAATACCGCTTTCAAAGACCGATTTTGTACATACGCGGCTTACGCACAGTTTAGAAGTATCCGTGGTTGGACGTAGCCTGGGAAGGATCGCCGGGAAGAGTATTTTGGAAAAACACCCACACCTCAATAAAGTGCATGGGTATCAATTCAATGATTTCGGGGCCATTGTGGCCGCGGCCGCGCTGGCCCATGATATTGGCAATCCGCCATTTGGACATAGTGGGGAAAAAGCGATTGGCGAGTACTTTAAGACAGGGAACGGACTCCAATTCCGCGATGTGTTGTCGGAGAAAGAATATCAAGACATTATTGATTTTGAAGGGAACGCCAATGGCTTTAAGCTTTTGACAGAATCAAAGGCGGGTGTTGATGGGGGGCTTCGATTGGGGTATGCCACATTGGGGGCCTTTATGAAGTATCCGAAGGAATCATTGCCCAAGAAACCTACCAAGCATATAGCCGATAAGAAATTCGGTTTTTTTCAATCTGAAAAACAAACCTTCCTTTCCATTGCGGGGGAACTGGGGCTTGCCCAGACCCGAAAAGGAAACGATATTTCATTTTCAAGGCATCCGTTGACTTTTTTAGTGGAAGCCGCTGATGATATTTGCTACACCATAATCGATTTTGAAGATGGTATTAACCTAGGGTTGATTTCAGAGGATTATGCCTTGGAGTATTT
>NZ_JBATHS010000081.1:0-2744 GCF_049667165.1 Maribacter sp. | reverse complement strand
AATCATTGCCAGAGAAATAAAAACCTGCATTTTGGTGCGTTTGTTCCGCCATATCAGTTTAAGATCCAGCTGAAGAAAGGGGGCGATATCACCAAAACGCTTGGTCCAGGTCAATTCCGATGTTGCTGCTGCCGTTGTTTTCTTTTTGATGGATGCGTCGAGGTACAGTCTTTTTCTGAGGAAGTCAAAGTTGATGGTATACGTACCTATCGCCAAGGCTACCGGCAGTATTACCAACATGGGATATTTATAAAGATTGTAGAACAATTCACCCGCATAGGCCTTGACAGGTAGTATGTCGAAATACTCCAAACCATAGAGCATCATCATAAGTATCCCTATAACAACCAATACCTTATCGCTCTTGTTGATGATGAAATTGGTGTAATTAATCGTCAATACCATGGCTACTATCGCAACCAACCAACCTAGGACGTTGATCACAGGATACCCTTGAACCAGCAACACAATCGAAAAGGGCACGGCAATGAAAAGAGATAGGAAATTATACCCCGACAAGCCTGACTTCGTCAAAATATAATGGGTGATCTTCCCTTTATTGATGGGATAAAGCAGCAGTGGCTTAATATCCATCACAGGTAACTTTTGCATAAAATACCGGAAGAAAAGTTCAAAAAGCACCCAGTACAATAGATAACCGCTTACAATCATCATGGGATCTGTATCGGGAAACGCTTTTTCTATTATAAAGTACAGGCCCACACCGAAACCTGCAAAGGACACCATCATATAAAGGGCAAAAAAGCCCATTAATAGTTTTAGGGCAAGGCTCTTCCCAAAATTGGATGATCTAAAGAACGATTTCCATTGAAGGTTTACAAAGTGTCTGAACATACAGGTTAGCTAATTTGTACTGTGGTGTTAGTGTTACAAAGTTAGCTATTGTTACATTTCCGCAACATTTTTCGAAAATCCCATTTTTTATAGTTGTTGCTTTGCTTAGCTTTGCACTTTTAATACATTGAAACTACGACATGGCCCATTTTCACGCCCTAAGGGTACAAGGCATTAAGCCGCTTACTCCAAGTTCCGTTGCGATTACCTTTGCCATTCCAAAGGAACTAAAACAAACCTTTGCCTTTGAAGCAGGGCAATATATAACTATTAAAAAGGAAATAAAAGGAAAGGAAGTGCGAAGGGCCTATTCCATTTGTTCTTCCCCAAAACGCGATTATATCACGGTGGGCGTTAAACGGACCCACAAAGGCGGATTCTCTGACTATGCCAATTCCAAATTAAAAGTGGGTGATCAACTTGACGTAATGCCACCAGAAGGTCGCTTTGTCTTCAAACATACCGATGCGCCTAAAAATGTAGCAGCGTTCGCCGCCGGTAGCGGTATTACTCCGATAATGAGCATTATAAAAGAGGTGTTGACGAGTAATCCCCATAATAAATTCGTATTGGTGTATGGCAACAAATCGAATACCGAGACTATGTTCTATAAAGACCTGGTAAAACTTCAGTTGGAATATGCAACTCGTTTTTTTGTCTACTTTACCAATAGTAAGGTCCTGGAAGAAGGTTCCTTATTCGGGCGAATCGATACTTCCTCGGTTAATTATGCTTTGAAAAATAAGCATAAGGATATCCGTTTTGATGCCTTTTACCTATGTGGACCGGAAGAAATGATCCAAGTGGTGAGCGATACGCTCCAGGAAAATGGAATTTCAAAGGATAAAATACATTTTGAATTGTTCACGACCCCTGAGACCAGTGGCCAAACCCCAGTGGCCCCATCGAGTGGTAAAACCCAAGTAACCGTTATCTTGGATGACGAAGAATTTTCATTGACCATGGGCAAGAACGATGTTGTCCTCGATGCCGTCTTAAAAGAAAATATAGATGCACCTTACTCTTGTCAAGGGGGTGTTTGCAGCAGTTGTGTTGCCCGGATCATTGAAGGGAAAGCCGAAATGGTAAAGAACCAGATACTTACCGATGGTGAGATCGAAGAGGGATTGATCCTTACTTGCCAGGCCAGGCCACTTACGCCAACGCTCAAGATCGATTATGACGATGTTTAAAGCCCTACTAAGACTAAGTTTATCTTGAGTCAGCACAAGTGTAGCGCCCAAATGGGTGCTTATCGTATCCCTATATTACAAACTACCTGGTTTGTGAAAAGTCTTTTGAAAATAAAATAGATACACTTGTTGCATCTCGTCCTGTTTTGAGTCGATTTTAACTGCACTTTTTTTTATTTCCGCTTCATAAAAAACCCAGAAATAAACTCGTTGGTCGGTTATCCTTTATAATTCTTTAAATAGATAATCCCTTTTCTTTGTAAAGAATAATGTACCGTTTCGACCTAATTGAAATAGGATTTATTTAAATTTACGAGATACTAGTATTGAATGAACGCAATTAACGAACATCATACCGCTATTTTGGTTTTTGCACTCTCTTCGGAAGAGGAACAAAAGCGCAAAAAAATCCGAAATGGGGACCGGTTGTTCAGTGCGCTTTCCGAACATAGCCTAAATATAGTAGCTAAAACCGGACTCCCTTATTTTCATTATACTGAGAAAGAGCAAGTAGGGGATTCCTTTGGGGAACGATTTACAAATGCCATACAGGAAGTTTTCAATAGGGGTTTCAAACAGATCATCACCATCGGAAACGATTCCCCACAATTAAAAATCTCCCATATTCAACGGGCAGCCGTGCTTTTGGACCATAATAAGTCGGTTATAGGTCCTTCCGCAGATGGTGGCTTTTAC
>NZ_JBATHS010000080.1:0-5415 GCF_049667165.1 Maribacter sp. | reverse complement strand
GAAAGCTCTTCGTTGATGTCTATGGTATGCAACTGTCCTTCTTCACGCATTCCTTCGGCGAGACATAAGGCCGAATAGCCCGTATAGGTCCCTATTTCGAGGATGTTGGTCGGTTGAATGATCTTGGATAGGAGGCTCAAGACCCTTCCCTGAAAATGACCCGTTATCATTCTTGGTTGCAGTACCTTTCGATGCGTTTCGTCGGAGAGCGCCTGTAGCAATGCGGGCTCGTTTTCCGAATGGTCTTGAATGTAATCTTCCAATAAAGAAGACAAAAAGTGCATGGCTATTTTTCTGTAAAAATATGGAATTATGTGCTACCTTGAGATTTCAATAGGTTCAATTGCCAAAGGAATTGCCCATGGATGCCATTCATATTAGAACTGCCACCCTCGACGACATCAAGGTATTACGTACGTTCGAGCAAGGGGTCATCAAGGCCGAAAGACCCTTTGATGTTACTCTTGATGCCGACCCGATTACCTATTATGATTTAGGGGAATTGATACGTGACCAAGATGCCATTGTGGTCGTTGCCGAAACAGACAACAAGATCATAGCCTCGGGATATGGCCGGATCAAACCCGCGCGACATTATTTATACCATACCTCCTATGCGTATTTGGGTTTTATGTACACCTTGCCCGAATATCGGGGAAAAGGGGTGAACGTAAAAATTATCGAAAGATTGAAGCAATGGGCTACGGCCAAGGGATTAAGCGAAATTCGGTTGACCGTCTATAACGATAATCTAAGTGCGATCAGGGCCTATGAAAAAGCAGGGTTCGAGCGGCATATCATAACCATGCGATTGAGATAAGTACGCCCCCAACGTAATTTTTATTGAAACTGAAATTGTACTTTTGGAGAAAAGAATACGATGCAATTTCAGAATTCACTTGCCTTTGCACAACAGTTGGATGCGGAGGATAAACTTCATGACTTTAGAGCGGAATTCCATTTTCCCCAGTTTGAGGGAAAGCCGGTCATCTATTTTACCGGAAATTCCCTAGGATTACAACCTAAAATTACCCAAACCTATATTGATGAGGTCATGAACGACTGGAAAACCTTGGGGGTTGAGGGTCATTTTCATGCCCATAAACCTTGGTGGGACTATCATGAGCGTTTGGCGGCCCCATTGGGAAAGATCATGGGAGCCCTTGAAGAGGAGGTAACCGTAATGAATACCTTGAGCGTAAACCTTCATCTATTGATGGTATCCTTTTATCGGCCTACAACGACGCGCTATAAGATCTTATGTGAGGAAAAGGCTTTTCCCAGTGATCAATACCTGTTGCAAAGCCAAGTACGCTTCCATGGGTTAGATCCCAAAGATGCCCTCGTTGAGGTGAAGAAAAGAAAAGGGGAGCACTTTTGGCGTACGGAGGATGTCCTTGCCAAAATAAGGGAATTGGGAGACGAACTCGCTTTGGTGTTTATTGGCGGGGTCAACTACTACAACGGGCAGGTTTTTGACATGGAAACCATTACCCAAGCGGGTAGGTCTGTCGGGGCCACGGTGGGATGGGACTTGGCCCATGCCGCTGGCAATATTGCCCTGAAGTTGCATGATTGGGATGTTGATTTTGCCGCGTGGTGCAGTTATAAGTATATGAACAGTGGTCCGGGAAATGCCTCAGGCGTCTTTATACACCAAAAGCATTTGGGTCAGGATGATATGCCACGCTTCGAGGGATGGTGGGGAACGAAAAAGGAAACCCGTTTTTTGATGAAACCCGTTTTTGAACCCATGGCTACTGCCGATGCCTGGCAGATCAGTAATCCGCCTGTATTGGCATTGGCGCCCTATTTGGCCTCCTTGCAACTATTTGAGGCGGTGGGCATGGACGCCCTGATCCAAAAAAGAGATAGAATAGTAGCGTACCTGGAGTTTATCCTCAATGAAATTGCCAAAGAAGTCGATGGAACCTTCGAAATCATTACCCCAAAGGAACGAGGGTGCCAGCTTTCCGTTTTTCTGCATGGGCAGGGGAGACCTTTATTTGATTATCTAATGAATCACGGGGTGATCGCGGATTGGCGGGAACCCAATGTCATTCGATTGGCCCCCGCGCCATTTTATTGTTCGTATGAGGATATGTTTCGATTTGGGCAGCTATTAAAGGCGGGTATTTTGACTCAAATGGATTAGGCCTCCAAGGCTATTTTCTTTAGTTTTGCCGCTAAATTTCTACGAGCGATGAATTCACTTCGATTGATTCTGTCCAATCCAAGATATTTCGGACCTGCATGGGTGTTTGCCAGCCTCAATATCCTATTTGGAACCTGGGTGATTTATATACCTTCGGTCAAAGACAAATTGGGAATTGATAAGGCCGATTTGGGTATTGCCATCTTTTTTCTATCCCTTGGTGTATTTACCATTTTCCCCATTGCCGCCAAGATCATAAACAAAGTGGGCGTTGGTAAAGCGACTTCCATTGGTATTCTCTGCAGTAGTTTAATTGCCCTTCTACCCTTATTGGCGCCCAGTTACTATACACTTATGGCATCGCTATTTTTGTTTGGGGCTTTCAATGGCCTTACGGATATTGCTATGAACACTCTAGTGACGGAGATTGAGAAGGAGGATAATCAGAAGATTATGTCTGCAGCCCATGGCTTTTTCAGTTTAGGGGGCGTTTTGGCCGGATTGGGCAGTTTTTTGATCATCGCTATCGGCAACCCACCCGTACATATGCTTATAGCCGTAATTTTAGTACTCGTTGTGCATGCGGTTTTCTTCAGGCGGTATTACCATGTTAAGGCGGCACCTGTTGAAAAGGAACCATTTAGTATTAAGCTTTTCAAACCGTTGCTGCTCTTGGGGATCGTTTCTTTTATCGCCATGGGCAGTGAAGGGGCGATCATAGATTGGAGTGGCCTTTATTTGAGGGAAATAAGCATGGCCCCCGAAGCATTGTGGGGCGCCGGTTTTTTGGGTTTTCAAATTACCATGACCCTGGGACGTTTTTTGGGAGATGCCATAAGTACGCGCATCGGTTCTGTAAAGATGGTCGCTTTGGGAGCGATGATTGCCATTGCCGGTTACGGCTTGGTGCTTTCTACAACGACGTATTTGGCCATTACCGGATTTGCTTTAAGCGGATTGGGTTTTTCGGTCATGGTGCCCGAATTATTCCGGATTGGCGGTAATGTCAAAGGGATCGATTCGTCACAAGGAGTATCCTTTATTGCCGGTTTAGGGTATAGCGGATTCTTGGTCGCCCCGCCCATTCTGGGATTCGTTGCCAAGAGATGGTCGTTGGTAAGCTGTTTTATTATTTTACTTTGTTGTGGGTTATTGATTTTGATAGCCACCTCGGTTCTCAATAGAAAACGGGTGAATTCTTGAGTTTGGGCTCAATTGGACTTCACCTCAATATTGGTAAAATACAATTGAAACCCCTCATTGTTTTTATGCATTTTTGCGATTTTCAGTCCATCTATTTCCACGTAATCCTCCCACGTAGTAACCAAAGAGGCTTCCGGTTGGTTTCCTTTTCTATATGCCCATTCCTTTAGAATATAATCATCGCCAAAATAAAAATCATAGGCATCCCCCGGGGTATATCCGCCATCCGAACTATAAACAATGGTTAGTTTATCCATTGCCTTTTTACTAATAGGTGCTATTTCCTGTTCCTTAAAGGTCTGTGTGAAGTTGTCTTTGTCCCATATTAGATTGAACGGGGCCAATAACCAATACTTATCATTGATAAAACCACCATTGGTTTTATAGGCAACACTATCCATTTTTGACCAAGTATAGGAAAGTGTATCCGATTTGGATATGGCCATGATATCATTGGTTTTGGGCTTCCAAATCCACGTTCGTTCGAAATGTGAGGTATCCCTGTCCACATTAAAAGTGAATTGAAGTTCCCTTATGTTTTTCCATTGTTGAATGCCATGCGCATTCGCTATATTTTCCAGAATTGTAGGTTCCGTAGCTACGAGGGGTTGTTCTGGCTTTTTTTCCATTTTACAACCCATTATGACCAAGACCAACAAGAGTAGTTTGCTATTTTTCATTGTATTGTGGTTTATTCAAATATAATGGAATCAATCCAATAAAGGAATACGGGTCAAAAACAATTCCATTTACATTTCAGCAACGGGCAATCCTTGGGTAAAGGGGGCAATGACCATGGTTTGGACAAAGTTAGGGCCGCTGTTGAGAAAGCGTCGTGTACGTGAGTTGATCTGATGCGGGATTATTGCAATTCGATGAATCAATTTTCTATATATTTTTAATAAAATGCTTAGTTTTGGGTTCTTAAATAAAATAAGATGAGTTCGAAAAAGGGAAAAGTACAGGAAGCAATAGATGAAAAGTTATTGGAGGAACGCAAGGTTTTTCTTTGGGGTATGGTCGATGATGATTCTGCCAAGCACGTCATCGATCGTTTGTTGTATTTGGATATGCAGAATAATAAGGAGATCCAACTGTTCATCAATAGCCCTGGAGGGTATGTTACCTCAGGTTTTGCCATGTACGATACGATAAAGGCCTTAAAAAGTCCCGTATCCACCATTTGTACCGGTCTAGCAGCCTCTATGGGGTCTATTTTACTTTCGGTAGGTAAAAAGGGAAGGCGCTTTATACAGCCTCATGCCCAGGTGATGATACATCAACCTAGTGGGGGAGCCAGAGGCCAGGCATCGAATATAGAGATTCAGGCCAAGGAAATCATTAAAACCAAGGAATTGAGTGCCAGGATCCTGGCTGAAAATTGTGGGCAGGACTATGAAAAGGTGCTTCGGGATTTTGATCGGGATTTTTGGATGAATGCCGAGGAGTCCATCGCATACGGTATCGTGGATGGTATTTTGAAATAGGTCTATCGTCTTGATAGATGAAAAAGTCCTTCGCAATCGTGTTGTGAAGGACTTTTTTGATGATATATATGGACGCCGAAGCGGAATGTACTATATATACGGTAAAAAAGACCCATTTGGATGTTTATAAGGGCCAAAAATCTTGATTTTTAAAAATAGACCTGAGCGGTTTACCGGAGTACCCAATATTGGAGGGAAAGTTTATTTTATTAAATTTACCGACTAACCCTTATTTTTCCCTAATTTTTATGAAACAAACACCAAAGGAGATTGCTATTGTAGGATCGGGTTTGGTAGGTTCCTTATTGGCTATTTATCTAAGAAGGCTAGGTCATAAGGTAGATGTCTTTGATCGCAGGCCCGATATACGTACCATTGTTTTTTCAGGGCGTTCCATTAATCTGGCGATGAGCGATAGGGGATGGAAGGCCATGGCGGAAATTGGCATCGAGGACGAAATCAAGAAAATCGCCATACCCTTGGACAAAAGGGCCTTGCATGTCGTTGGAAAGCCAATGTACTATCAGAAGTACGGGAAGGAGGGGGAAGCAATTTGGTCGATATCAAGGG
>NZ_JBATHS010000079.1:0-1640 GCF_049667165.1 Maribacter sp. | reverse complement strand
GGCAAATACCGAGACCAAGACTCCAAACGAAATGTCTTTCTTAGATCATCTTGAAGAATTAAGATGGCATTTGATTCGTTCAACTTTAGCCATCGTAATTATAGGTATTGTGGCATTTACAATGAGTGGTTTTATTTTTGATTCCATCATCTTTGCGCCCTCAAGAATGGATTTTCCCACCTACCGCTTTTTTTGCAAGGCGGCCACTTTTATTGGTATTGAATCCGATTTCTGTGCCGACAAGCTCCCATTCAGCATTCAAAGCCGTACTATGGGAGGGCAGTTCTCTGCTGATATTTGGACTTCCATTTGGGCCGGATTTATTGTGGGCTTTCCTTATGTGCTATATGAAGTATGGAAGTTCATTAGCCCCGGGCTGTATGAAAAAGAGCGCAAAAACTCAAGAGGGTTTATCTTGATCGCTTCTTTGCTTTTCTTTATGGGTGTACTTTTTGGGTACTACGTTGTAGCTCCCTTATCCATTAACTTTTTAGGAACCTATCAGGTTAGTGAAATTGTGCTTAATGAATTTGACATAGGATCCTATATATCTACATTAAGGACATCGGTAATCGCATGTGGAATCATATTTGAGTTACCTATAATCATTTACTTTTTGACCAAAATAGGTTTGGTAACCCCCGAAATCCTAAAAAAGTATCGAAAAATTTCCTTGGTGATCGTACTTATTATTTCGGCGGTGATCACACCCCCGGATGTGACCAGTCAGATCATCGTAGCCGTGCCTGTTTTGATTTTATACCAAGTGAGTATCTACATTTCAAAAATGGTAATGAAGTCAGAGGCGAAGAAAGAGGCAAAGGCGGCAAAACAATATAAAAAAGGTTAAAATACCGTGAAGAAGAATCCAACACCCAGTATTTAAATATAGATTTGGGGTATTTATGCTTGAAATTATTCAAAATATATGAAGCTTAGAGCAGAGAATATAATGAAAGCCTACCGTGGGCGACAGGTTGTAAAAGGCATTTCCCTTGAAGTGAACCAAGGGGAAATCGTGGGGCTCCTTGGGCCAAATGGGGCCGGAAAGACTACCTGTTTTTACATGATCGTAGGACTCATTAAGCCTAATGCAGGAAACATATATCTAAACGATACGGAGATTACCAAATTCCCCATGTACAAAAGGGCACAGAACGGCATTGGTTATTTGGCCCAAGAAGCTTCGGTATTCCGAAAATTAAGTATCGAAAAGAATATTTTAAGTGTGTTGCAATTGACCACCATGAGTAAAAAAGAGCAGCATCTAAAAATGGAATCACTTATTGAGGAATTTGGATTGGGCCATATACGGAAAAATAGGGGAGATCTACTTTCCGGTGGCGAACGCCGCAGAACCGAGATCGCGAGGGCCTTGGCCACCGACCCTAAATTCATTCTCTTAGACGAACCCTTTGCGGGGGTAGACCCTGTTGCCGTAGAGGATATTCAACGCATCGTGGCCCATTTAAAGGATAAGAACATCGGTATTCTAATAACAGATCACAATGTACAGGAAACCTTGGCGATTACTGAACGATCCTATTTAATGTTCGAAGGGGGTATTCTAAAATCCGGTGTGCCCGAAGACCTTGCGGCAGACGAAATGGTACGTAAGGTGTATCTGGGCCAAAACTTTG
>NZ_JBATHS010000078.1:0-5879 GCF_049667165.1 Maribacter sp. | reverse complement strand
TCAACAAAGCCTATAATCCCTATTGCGCTTATAATAAAAAATATTCCTGTCCTATCGTACCCAATGTAAATGCACTAAACATTAAGGTGTTGGCCGGCGTCAAGGATTTTAAGAAACACAAGGAATAGAATCCGTAAGATTTAGCCCGACGAATGGTCTATTCAAAATAGGGCATCTATATTTTGTCTTAACGAAGCACAAGCTGGAAGAACTTTAGAAAATAATAATGGTAATGCCAGAATATGTAATTCTGCTTCAAAAATCTTTTAAATAAGTTACAATTTACCTTTTGAAATTCTCGGCTATAATGCGATTCGTCTTCATGCCATAAAGTGCAGTTTGCTTACCCCCATAAATAAAACGGAGCGATCTAGTGAACGCTCCGTTTTTTATAACCTAATGTTGGTCTATTCTAATGTTGGTCCATCCTAAAATCAGGATAAGCATCCATACCGTGTTCGTGAAGATCAAGTCCTTCTATTTCCTCATCCTTGGATACTCGAATACCCATGGTTTTCTTTAAGGTAAAGATAATAATGAATGCGGTTAAGCAGCAGAATACCCCGGCTGCTCCGATACCTGTTAATTGGTATAGCAATTGGTCTACACCTGCTTTATCACCAAATATACCTACGGCCAAAGTGCCCCAGATACCACAAATAAGGTGCACAGTTACGGCACCTACAGGGTCATCCAATTTTATTTTGTCTATTAAGGCAACGCCCAAAACTATGATTACGCCGGCAATAAGTCCGATAATAATGGCTTCAAAAGGCGACATTAGGTCGGCACCTGCAGTAATACCGACCAATCCTCCTAATATTCCATTGATAAACATGGTCAAATCAAAATTCTTATACAGCAGCGTGGAGGTGATAAAAGCGGAAACCCCTCCCGCGGCGGCGGCCAAACAGGTTGTCACCAAAACTAAAGAGGTTAATCCTGGATCTGCCGACAGTACCGAGCCTCCATTAAACCCGAACCAACCTAACCAAAGTATAAGTACCCCAGCTACGGCCATAGGTATGCTATGTCCTGGAATAGCTTGTGCTTTACCGTTTTCGTCAAATTTTCCGATTCTGGGGCCTAGGAGTGCTATGGCTATCAGTGCAGCCCATCCACCCACGGAATGAACCAAGGTAGAACCGGCAAAATCATAGAATCCGCCTTCGTCCCCACCTAAAGTAGAAAGGAATCCACCTCCCCATTGCCATGACCCCACGATAGGGTATACCAAGCCTACATAGATAATGTCAAAAATCATAAAAGCCCCTAATTTTATACGTTCGGCAACTGCACCCGATACGATGGTCGCTGCTGTGGCGGCAAACATGCCTTGAAACAGGAAGTCCGTCCAGTAGGTGTAGCCCCCATCCGCATATGCAGGTGTTAGACCATCGGGCCCTATAGGAAGGCCAAAACCGCCAAAGCCTAGGAATCCATTAAATTCACCGGGGTACATTAAATTAAAACCTCCAATATAATACATTAAAAGACCTACACATATGATAAAGACATTCTTAAAAAGTATGTTTATGGTATTTTTCTCCCTGGTAAGTCCGATCTCCAAAAATGCAAATCCCGTGTGCATAAAGAAAACGAGGGCCGTACATACCATCATCCATACATTGTTCGCCGTAAATAATCCTGCATCCATTTTATTAAAGTTTATTGGTAATTTATTAAAGTTTAGTTGTTAAGGTTTTAGTTGATTCCGGCATGGCCGTTTTCCTTGGTTCGAATTCTATAGGCCTCTGTGATTTCAGAAACGAATATTTTGCCATCGCCCACATGGCCCGTATAGGCAGATTCTAGGATAGCCTTAACCGTTCTTTCCAGAAACTCATCGGAAACTACTATCGATAGATACCTTCGCTGGATATCACTGGTGCTATAGGTAATACCCCTATAGACATGACCTTGTTTTTCGTTGCCAACTCCCGTTACATCCCAGTAACTGAAAAAGTTGACCTCAACCTGATGTAAGGCCTTCTTAACATCAGAAAATCTTGATTTTCGGATAATCGCTTCGATTTTTTTCATAATTGAATCATTTTATTTTAGGTGATAAATATATAAGAAAAGTATGTATTGTTACTTATTATCAAACCCTGACATGAAAATATCAGGGTTTGACCCAACTTAAACTCTAATAAAAATCAACTAATTTTTTTTAGAAAGAATATATCGCTGCTATCAAGAATGATGATAAACTTTTGGAAGCTGCTCCATCAGCATCAAAATATGGTTCCACATCACTGCCCCAGGAATCCAATCTGATTTCTGGTTTGATCATTAGATTTTCTATAGTATAACTACCGGTTAAAGTGGCGGCAAAAACACTGGGATCATCATCGATAAAATCGGAACGGGTTGCAAAATACTCGCCTCTTAGGCCAATAGAGAACTCATCGGAAGTTGCCAATTGCGGATACAAGGCCACTCCGGAAAAACCTTCTCCTTCATTATCCGCGTATGCTGCATTAATTCCTAAAAAGAAATCATCCGATAAATCGAAACCTCCGGTATAATCCACTTCAAATCCCAATACTTCTCCACCATCATAATAGAAATTCAAATATTGCCCTGAATATCCAAGCTGAGCTCCCGCAGAATAAACACCAGTAAGGTTATTATTTGTGTCGGTAACATTCATAATGGCCAACATTAAACTGAAATCATCAGAAAGTGAGAAATCTGCCTTTAAGCCTACATGGGAAAAAGGACCGCTTGAAAATAGATAGGAGGTACTATAGTTGAAATTACCAACAGGGGAAATGACTTCATATCCCAAGAATGTATTGAACCTACCCATAGTCAAGGTGGTGGCATCCGATACGTTCCAGTAGGCATATAATTGGTTAAGATTATAACCCCCAGTGGCGCCATCTCCTCTTGGGCCAAATGTTACATCGGCAACTGCGCCCGTTTTCTCGCCTTCATAAGTAGCGATAATGTTGGCCATACCCAAGGCAAAACCCAGTTCATTGGCAAATGAAGTGCCAAAAGATTGGGGTGTGGTATCAGAGGCGCTTAAGTTTGTTTGATAATATGCATCAACAGAACCGCTTATGGATACCGGCTTTTTTGCTTCTTCCTCTTCCTGAGCAAAGGTTGCCGATGCTATTGAAAGTAGGGCGAAAAGAAATAAATATTTTACTTTAAAAGTTTTTAAAATCGTTTTCATAATTCAATGTTTTAGAACTCCTTTGTAAAGGAAATTGTTTTTGATTATTTATAATTATCGTTTGTTGAAAGCGTAACAATCGGAGCGTTTGTTAGAACGCCCCGTTATTTTTGTTTATATAGTTAGTGTGAATCTAGTCTAAAATCAGGATAAGCATCGGAACCATGTTCATGAATATCCAATCCGTCCATTTCCATTTCTTTGGATACCCTAAGACCGATGGTTTTCTTTAGGATAATCATTACAACGAAGGTGCCTAAGGCCGCCCAAGCGATATAGGCAAGGGAACCATATGTCTGTACCCAAAGTAGATGAGCACCACCGCCGTAAAGCAATCCGCCATCCATAGCAAAAAGACCTACTAAAACCGTGCCTACGAAACCACATACCCCGTGTACCGAAATTGCACCGACGGGATCGTCTACGTGAAGCTTTTTGTCAATAAATTCAATGGATAATACGACGAGCAATCCACAAATCAGGCCTATGGCCAACGCTCCCCAGGCACTTACGGCGCCACAACCCGCGGTAATACCGACCAAACCGGCCAAAGCCCCGTTCAAGGTCATCGAAATATCGGGCTTGCCATATTTAAACCAAGTAAGGAACAAAGCGGCGGTGGCCCCAATGGCTGCTGCTAAGTTGGTATTGATTATAACGCTTCCTGCTGCGATGGTATCATCACCGCCCCAGGCCAATTGTGATCCCCCGTTAAAGCCGAACCAACCCAACCATAGAATCAATACACCTAAGGCGCCAAACGGAATGTTGTGACCGGGTATCGCAATCGCCTTACCATCAACATATTTGCCTATTCTGGGCCCTACCATGATAGCGGCAACCAAAGCTGCACTACCACCGACGGCATGTACTACCGAGGAACCGGCAAAATCAATAAAACCAGCGGTGTTTAGCCAAGCGTCATCATCGAAAGGCCAATACCAACTACCGGATATAGGATAGATCAATGTTGTCATCATCGCAGAAAGAATCAAGTACGTTGAGAATTTCGTCCTACCAGCTACAGCTCCCGATACAATGGTGGCTGCCGTGGCACAGAATACCGTTTGAAAGAATAGATTGTACCAGTCTGTAGCACTAAAAAAGAAATAGGCCTGATCACTTGGACTGGATCTGAAAAGCCCACCCAAAACCAGGTCGCTTCCGTACATAATGCCGTACCCTACGGCCCAGAACATGATCGATCCTATACATAGGTCCATAATATTCTTCATAACAATATTACCTGCATTCTTGCTACGGGTAAAACCTATTTCCACTAAAGTAAATCCAGCTTGCATAAAGAAAACCAGAACAGCGGCGATGGTTATCCATAATGCAGCCATGTCCCCGTTGATCGTTTCAACAGCCTTATCCAATGCTTCTTGTTGTATTTCAGTCATAATATTTTGATTTAGATGTCTTATTTAGGTTAATTGATCCCGGCGTGTCCGTTTTCCTTGGTTCGTATTCTGTAAGCTTCCAAAATCTCAGAAACGAAAATTTTGCCATCACCCACATTGCCGGAATAGGCGGTGTCCAGAATCGTGGCTACGGTTTTTTCTAAAAACTCATCTGAAACCACAATTGATAAATAGCGACGCTGAATGTCGCTTGTACTATAGGATATGCCTCTATAGACATGCCCCTGTTTTTCATTGCCGACTCCCGTTACATCCCAGTAACTAAAAAAATTGACCTCAATTTGATGCAAAGCATTCTTGACTTCATCAAATTTCGATTTTCTAATAATTGCTTCGATTTGCTTCATAATTTGTTGTTTATGGCGTCAAATGTATATTATTTCATTTTATACCCACAAAAAAATAGGGTAATAGTTAGAAAAATTATGAAAATATAAATTTATACCCCAAAAAAATAGGGGTATGATTTCAAAAGAATACTATTATTTGCGATTTGACCATTAAAAAAATGAGGGTAGGGCAAAAAAGGGCGTATCCAGAAAAAAGCATGTTCTTTCTTGATGGATGGTAAAAAATAGAAGGGATGGGAATCTAATGGATAAGCTTGGATAGCCAAAATCCCAACAATACCGCTAATATACCGACGGTTATACTTGAAATCGTATAAAGGGAAAAATGAAGGATTTCGTGGGCTTTGATCAAAGCGTGGTTTTCAAGGGCAAAGGAGGAGAATGTTGTAAAGCCACCGCAAAACCCGGTAGTCAATAATAGGGTTTGATTTTGAGTGAGATAATTATTCCTTAGGGAGAGTCCTAATATCAGGCCTATAATAAGGCATCCTATAACATTTACAATGAAGGTTCCCAGGTAGAAGTGTTGAAAATAATTGTTGAACGTTCTAGAGATAATATGTCGCAATATACTACCGACACCACCCCCTAAAAAGACAAGCAACAATTGTTTCATTTTATTTTTACAATCACCTAAAGACCGCTGACTAGGGAGTGCCTAGCAAGGATACTCTTAAAAACAGGGTTTGATTTATTGGTAAAGGTAAAAAACTATACGGCTTTTTTGTAGTCTGTGGTAAATAAATCGAGCGGGTAGATTTTTGATATGGAAGAATCTGAAATTCCTTTGTTTGATGTGCTTCTAGTTTTGTTGGCACCATAAAGGCTTGCAAGTATCATGGCGGCATTGATACAGACCAATATTAAAACCAAGGTAATAAATGTTGTCATTTGTCGGATTCTTTAGAAGAACAACGC
>NZ_JBATHS010000077.1:0-6569 GCF_049667165.1 Maribacter sp. | reverse complement strand
CCGAATATCCATAAGTTGCCTTGAGCATCCACTTCTAATTTATCACCTGTAGTGGTATACCCGTTTTCAGAACCTAATACGCTAACTTTTTGCTTATCTAGTGCTAATCTTAAAACACTAGAAGTGGCATTGGAATTGCTATTAGGAGTTGGGTAAGGATAACTCAACCAAATATCATTATATGCATCTTCTTTAATATCCCAAACTATAGAATTTAGTTCAAAATCAGCAATGGTTGAGATTGTTTTGAGTTCTTTTCTTTCCTTGTTCACTACTGCAAGACCATCCGTAAACCCTAGCCAAAGGTTATCCTTACTATCTTCAAAAAGTTTCCAGGGCTTATTTCGTCCTTCATTTGTTATTATTTGCAAACTTTTCATTTCTGCGTCCATTTTGTAGAAGCCTTCATTTAGGGAGCTCATATATAGGGCTCCTGTATGGTCACAGAGAATATCGAACGGAATAAAGTTTTCTGTCTTGGTAATCGTATATGCCGTATCGTTCTTAAAATCCAATACTGTTAAAAAACGAGGCCCCGGACTTACCAACCAAAGCTTACCATGTTGGTCAAAGGTCATTTTATACACTCCTGGGTAATCGTAAACAAAGGCGTTCTCTCCATCATAGTAGGTTAGGGGTGTAGAGTTCATGGTAGATCCTATCCAAACAGACCCATCTTCGGTTTCCAAAAAGGAAGTAACATCATTAACAGGTAATCCTTCATTCGTAGAGAGTTGTAATAAGTTTACATGGGTACCGTCCATAATCCCTGGAGGTTTCATTTTAGTGATGGTCGGTTTTTTTATGGGTGCTGTGGTCACCGTAAACGGCACGGAATCAAATGTTATTCTTTCTGTTGGTAAATTGTCCCAATCGAAATCATATTCCTTCATTGGACTTTTCAGAGGTTTGAATTCATTTAACTCAAACGGTTTGCTGGGCAAGGCATCTACGTTCAAATCATAAGTAAGGGGAATTGTCAGCGTGTCGTTGGTTATGGTTTCCCATTCAAAAGGTTCTGCTTCCGTAAATTTTAGAGGTATGGTTTCTGGGGTTTTATAATCACCAACCGTAGTTTCGGTTTCAGATTTGCTTTCTTTATTACATGAGAGTAGTAATAAACTACACGCAAAACCGGTTAAAAGTATAGTGTGCCTCATTAATGGTGGTTTTCTTCCTAATTTAGTTCGTGGTTATGAATTTAGGCAATTTTATAATAAACGTTGTTCCTTCACCTTCCTTGGTTTCTACTTTTAGATCACCACTATGCGCCTTTATGATGTCATAACTCATACTTAGTCCTAAACCGGTGCCTTGTCCGGAAGGTTTGGTGGTAAAGAAGGGCTGAAATATTTTGTTCAACACTTCCTTGGGTATTCCATTTCCATTATCTTGTACGGAGACCAATATCATATTGCCTTGCTGCTTGGTACTCACGGTCACTGTTGGCTCATAGCCTGTCGTATTTTGGTCTTTCTTCTCTTTAACCACATAAAATGCATTGGTGATCAGGTTTAAAATCACCCTTCCAATATCTTGGGGAACAATATTGATTTTACCAATGGTTTGGTCAAAGTCGGTATTCAAAGTGGCATTGAACGATTTATCCTTGGCCCGCAACCCATGATAGGCCAAGCGCAGATATTCATCGGCAAGGACGTTGATGTCGGTGGGTTCTTTTTGCCCACTACTGCTTCTGCTATGCTGTAACATGCCTTTAACGATGCCATCGGCTCGTTTTCCGTGAAAGATTATCTTATCCTCATTATCCGCAACATCTTTGGCAAGAGCTTTGACTTCAGCAAAATTTCCTTTTTCAATTTCTTCATCCATCTCTAGTAACAGTTCCTTATTTACTTCAGAGAAATTATTGACGAAATTTAACGGATTTTGAATTTCATGGGCGATACCGGCTGTCAGTTCACCCAGGGAGGCCATTTTTTCGGATTGGACCAATTGTGATTGTGTATTCTTTAATTCGGAATAGGCCTTTTCTATTTCCTTTGCCTGTGCCAATTCTTTATCACGTGATCGCTCACGCTCTTTTTGTTTGATTCTATTTCGCATGAAACGATCTACGATCAAAAACCCTACGATTAAGACCGAAGCGTATAGTACATAGGCCCATAAGGTGCGCCACCATGGTGGGGAAATGGTTATGGACAAGGTTTTTCCTTCCTCGTTCCAAATACCATAGGCGTTGGAGGCGCGTACGGCAAATTCATAATTACCGGGATCTAAGTTCGTATAGGAAGCAAAGTTTCTGTTATCATAAATCCAATCCTCATCATAACCAATTAACTTGTGTGCATATTGGTTCTTTTCGGGATTGGCAAAATGCAATGCTGCATATTCAAAACTCAAGTTATTTTGTTGGTGTGATAGGTTGATGTTTTCAGTATTGAGCAAACTGTTGGTCAAAGGACTATCCTCTCCCATATCGAGTACCGACTTATTAGAAATCAGCACATTCGAAATAATCAATGTAGGCGGGGTGTTATTTGCCGCAACGCTATTAAAGGTGGTAAGGCCATGTTCGCCGCCAAAATAGAACTGCCCATCCGAGCTGCGTGCTGCTGCTAAGGATAAAAAAATATCCCCTCCAAGGCCATCGGAAGAATCGTAATTGATGAACGTAACTTTACCCAGCGTCTCATTGGGTACCATTTGTGAGAGTCCGTTTTGCGTGGCGATCCACATTTCCCCATTATCGCCTTCGAGAATCGCTTCGGTAAGGTTGGTAGGGAGTCCATCTGCTTCTGAGTATCTTATGAATTTTTCGGTATCAGGATCGAACAGGTTGATTCCTTCTGCGGTCGCGAACCAAATCATGCCGCGGCTATCCTCCAAGATATCATAGATGATATCGCTACTCAGGGAATTCTCATTGTCCGGATCGAAATTGAAATATTTGACGGTATTATTATCCGGATTTATGCGACTGAGCCCTTGACTATTTGCACTTACCCATATATACTTTTTCCCGATTTCGATATCCGCTATATTATTGCCACTAACGACTAAACCTTGTTTGCTTTCAGTAATACGTTTTTGAAAGGAGACTGACTGACTTTCGTCGCTGGGATTGATAAGCATTATACCGTAAAGGGCTGACTGGTCAGGTGGATCTTCATTCCACTTGTCATAGGCGTGGCTATCATCGGTCCGGTAACGCAAGGAATACGTGCCGGGCTGAAGGTTTACAGGTTGAATAACGACTCTGTTCTTAGCGGCACCCCCTGCATAAAACGAATCATCAAAACTACCAAAATGCCAAATTGTATCGTTTTGTGCATTCTCGATCCAGCCGTAATCCACCATACTTCTCGCATCACCTTCCCCTACGGACATTACCCAGTAGGTCCCCAGTGTTTTAATCTGGATGGGTAGGGAACGATCTTCAAAATCCTGAACCTTGTCAATGATACCTAAATTTTGATCCGAACCGGCCAGTGCTTCCAATTCTTCAACCAAATTTTGAGGGTACCCCTTTGTACTTCTACTGATAATCCTTTGGAATTCACCTGTTTTAGGCTCAAAAATATTCAAGCCATTATTGGTGCCTAGCCATAATCTTCCTTTTTTATCGGACCGGATTACCCGTACTTGGTCATTCGAGATGGTGGTGTTCTTTTGGGTTTCGTATTTGTAGCGTTCGGTTTCTCTATAATTTTTATCCAACTTGATCAACCCATCTCCCCAGGTACCCAACCACAATGATCCATCCGCATCCTCTGCAATACTTCGTACCGACCCGCCGAACATATCGTCCACCACATTAAAAGTAACTTTTTCAAAAGTCCGTTTTTTCGGGTCATAAATGTTCAGCCCACCGCCCCGTGTTCCTACATAGACAATTCCTGGTTTTACTTTTGAAGCGAGCATTCCGTAAACGCCATTAGGACTAAGGCTCAATAAATCGCCGTCAACATGTGTCAAATATGAAAACGGTTTATTTACCGGATCGTACTTTAACAGTCCTGATTCCCGACTACCAAACCAAAAAATACCACTACGATCGATAATAAAATCAGTCATTGTTATATTCCACCCATGGCCCCTCATTTTTACTTTCCCGTCAATGGTTATTTCCTCATACCGATCAGAGGTGCCTTCAAATTTCAACAGCCCCCGAAAATTGTTGGCGACCCAGATATTACCTTGGTGGTCAGGGAGGATCCTATTCCAATTATTCCAGATATCATTTCGGGCTTCCTCATATTCGATGAGGACTTTTAAAGCACCGGTTTCAGGATTGTACTTGTACACCCCGCTGCGAGTTGTCAACCATAGGGTATTGTTAGCATCGGAAAATAATGACGTAATGAAATTTTCGGGATTTACAAAGTCAAAATCTCCCCATTGTTCAGAGGTTACCGGCCGAAAAGCAGATTCGTCTTTGGCCATATGCATTAAGCCGTACACGGTTGATCCAAACCAAATTCCACCTTTTGCATCTTCAGTTAGCCCAATACTGAAACCATTATGTATAGGCTCATTAACATTGGTAATTTGGTATGGAGCAATGGTCCAATTGTCATTTTTAAAATCATAACGAACTAACTCCATATTTTGTGTAGTTGCCCACAATCGTTTACTTGAATCTTCAAAAATGTTTAATGTTAAACCGCCGCCAAGAGGTAAATTGAATGCGTCCGTGAACGGATAATTGATAAATTCATTTTTCTTACGGTCAAATCTTGATGCCCCTTCGTCGGTCGCTACCCAAATATCATTGTTCGCATCTTCCTCAAGCCCCCATGCGTTATTACTCTGTAAACTGGTGGCCTTTCCCGGGATACTCTTAAAGGTTTCTAAGCGATATCCATCATATTTTTGAACCCCATTTGTGGTTGCAATCCACAATAACCCATAGCTGTCCTGCATAACGTCCTGGACGTTCGGGGAAGCCAGTCCATCCGAAATAGTTAAATAGGAGGGGTCGATCTGTTGGGTACCAACTTGGGAAAACCCTAGTAAGGAATTTAAACTGATCGCAGCAAGGAGAAGTAATGGTTTAATTCGCATGTAGTCAAATTTGTTTGGTCCCTAGTAAATATACTGTTTAAAGCAAAATAAGCACTATTAGGTTGTTGGGAATTGAATTATAAATGTTGTTCCTTCGCCTTCCTTGGTTTCCACCTTCAATTCCCCGCCATGCCCTTTAGTGATGATGTCATAACTCATGCTTAGGCCTAGGCCGGTGCCCTGTCCTGTAGGTTTGGTCGTGAAAAAGGGTTGGAATATTTTTTCTTTAACCTTATCAGGAATTCCATCACCATTGTCTGAAACACTAATCCTGATCTGGTTACCTATCTTTTTGGTACTGACAGCAACCATGGGTTTAAAATTATTGTCTTTTTGCTTCTTCTCATTCACGGCATAAAATGCATTCGTAATCAAGTTCAAAACGACCCTGCCGATATCCTGTGGAACGACATTTATTTTTCCGATACTTTCATCAAAATCGGTGTTCATGGTGGCATTGAACGATTTGTCCTTGGCCCGCAGGCCATGATAGGCTAAACGCAAGTATTCGTCTGCCAAGGCATTGATATCCGTAGGTTCTTTAACCCCACTGCTGCTGCGGCTGTGCTGCAACATGCCCTTTACAATGGCATCTGCCCGTTTACCGTGGTGGTTGATTTTTTCCAGATTTTGCTTGATGTCATTGGCAATCGCCTTAGCCTCATCCAAATCCCCATTTTCTATTTCCTCATTCATCTCATCGATAAGTTCGTTGCTCACTTCCGAGAAATTATTAACAAAGTTCAACGGATTTTGGATCTCATGGGCAATACCGGCAGTAAGTTCTCCCAAACTGGCCATTTTTTCGGATTGTATCAATTGCGATTGTGTGGCCTTGAGTGTCTCATGGCTTTCTTCCAATTTATGATATGCCTTTTCAATCTCTTTGGCCTGGGCCAATTCGCGGGCCTGCGTTTTTTTTCTTTCGTTTACTATAACACGATTACGGAAAAAACGATTGGCGCCATACACACCACACATGAACAATAGCGCGTAGGCAGCATATGACCAAGACGTATACCACCAGGGAGGGGTAACGATAATATGTAACACAGCTCCTTTCTCATTCCAGACCCCATTATTGTTGGCCGCTTTTACCCGAAAGACATAACGACCAGGCTCAAGGTTCGGATAAAAGGCATCTTGTCGGCTTGTGCCCTCTCGCCATTCATTGTCATAATTTTCCAAAGTATATAAGTATTTGTTCTTGGATGGATTGGCATAATGGAGGGCTGAAAATCCGATAGCGATATTGTTTTGGTTATGGGCCAAAATAATCTCCTCAGTGTCATAAATCGGTCTTTTTAGAAGGGAATGCTCTCCAGGGACAACGGATTTATTGAACAATTTAAGATCCGTTAAAAATACCTTTGGCGGTGTTGAATTTTTGTTAACGTCCTCGGGCCTAAAAATAGTGAGACCATTGGAACCGCCAAATATGAAATGTCCGTCGGATGTTTTCAGGTATTGACCATCGGCAAAAAGTTGTCCCTGAATACCATCAGCAACGGAATAATTGCTGAATTGCTCGGTCTGTATAT
>NZ_JBATHS010000076.1:0-3025 GCF_049667165.1 Maribacter sp. | reverse complement strand
GTTGCTATATCCGTTGTGATCTGTACCCGGAACCGTAGTGAAAGTTTAAAAAAATGTCTCGATAGTTTAAGCATGCAAACCTGTATGCCACGAGAGATCATTGTTGTAGACAATGCGCCTACGGATGATAGTACAAAGTTGACGGTAGATTTATTCAATGGCGTTACTTACTGTAAAGAACCCCGTCCAGGATTGGATATTGCTCGAAATACCGGTGCACGGGTAGCCAAGTATCCCATAGTGGCCTATACCGATGACGATGTAAGGGTAGACACCTTGTGGTCTTTCCGTATTTGGGAAACTTTTTTACAAGAGAATATAGATGCGATGACAGGATTAGTGATCGCATCATCCCTTGAGACCGAAAGCCAGCAGCTATTTGAAAAACATTGGGGGTTTAATAAAGGCTATCGGGATATCTATTTTAATAGCGATTTTATTTTAAAGTCTTCAACAGCACCAAAAGTATGGGATATCGGTGCCGGTGCCAATATGGCCTTTAGGAAAAAGGCTATTGAACGGGTTAATTATTTTGATGATCGATTGGATGTTGGGGCTGCCGGTTGTAGTGGGGATTCCGAAATATGGTTTAGGATATTGGCAAGCGATATGGCTATTCATTACAATCCAAGGGCCTTTGTCTTTCATGAACATCGAGAGGATATAGATCAACTTCATAAACAACTTTTCGGCTATATGCGTGGACATTCCGCATCTGTACTCATACAACATGCCCAGAATAAAAAAGTCGGGTATAAAAAATATTTGTATTTTAAACTCCCCAAGTATTATCTTTCCCTGCTTCTCACTGGTTTCCCGAAGTATAATTTTCGACATCAAACCCTATGGAGCGAAATAAAAGGGTTAATTTCCGGAATACGTTTTTATCATAATAATAAGCACAAACCACCATTAACTCCCTAAGTAGCGCAATGGTACAACCCCTAAACACAATAACACCCCTAGTTTCAGTAATCATTCCTTGCTACAATCATGGGAAGTATTTATCAAAGGCCATTCAAAGTGTTTACTCGCAATCCTATCCCTATTTTGAGCTGATAGTCGTTGACGATGGATCCAGCGATAATACTAAATCTGTATGTTCCGACTACCCCAAAGTGAACTATGTATATCAGGAAAATGCAGGCTTATCCGCAGCCAGAAATATGGGGGTCAAACATGCGAACGGAGATTATATAGTGTTTTTAGATGCGGACGATTGGCTTTTGGATCAGGCTTTGGAAATTAATCTCAATTATTTGAAGTCCGATGTCAATGCCGCATTTGTTTCGGGAGGTTATGAGCTCTACTATGAGCCGGAAGACAAAAGCTGGACCATTCAACAGGAAGTACCTGAAAAACACTATTGTAAATTGTTGGAAGGCAACTTCATCGGGATGCATGCAAGTGTAATGTACAGGCATTGGGTATTTGAAAAATTTGCTTACAATGTAGCTTTACGTTTTTGTGAAGATTATAATTTATACCTTCAAATAACGCGATATTTTCCAATGATCCACCATACCAAATTAATAGCTGTTTACAGAAAACATAACCATAATATGTCCTCAAATTACACCGGGATGATGCATTCGGCTTTGCTGGTATTATCCTACCAAAAGAAAAACCTAAAGAACACTGCTGAAAAGAAAGCATACCAAAAAGGTATGAATTATTGGAAATCGTATTATTCTGAAAAAATATTTGATAACCTTCTCGATCAGTTGTATTCTAAAAAATCGGACTACAATCCAGAAGACATCAAGACTTTAAAAAGTAGTAATCCATTGCTCTATAAAAAGTTCAAAACTAAAAAAAGACAATATCCTATAGTACAATTCAAACAAAAAATTAAGAATCGTATTAAAAAACGGATACCTACAAGTATCTTTAAATTATATCAGACAACATATAAAAAGTCCAACCCTCCACCTTTAATTGGAAAAGTAAATTTGGGAAGTCTAAACAGGACTTCCCCTATCAGTACAGAATTCGGTTACGATCGTGGTGGCCCTTTAGACCGATATTATATTGAAAATTTTCTTGATGAAAATTCTTCCTTGATCAGGGGAAGGGTCCTTGAAATAGGGGATAACGCCTATACCTTAAAATATGGGGGAAGTAATGTTACAAAGAGCGATATTTTACATATTGATGACTCCAATGAACAAGCTACATTTATTGGGGATTTAAGCAATGCCCCACATATCCCTTCAAATTCGTTTGATTGTATCGTCCTTACCCAAACCTTACACCTTATCTATGACTTCAAAGGTGCTATTGAAACTTGCTACAGGCTGTGAAAACAGGGAGGAACACTGTTAATAACAGTGCCTGGCATTAGCCATATTGCCCAGGATGGATGGGGCAAATACTGGCTTTGGTCCTTTACGGATGCATCCATGCAACGAATTATGGAAGAGTGCTTTACGCATGGGAAAATTTCAATCCAAACCAATGGGAATGTATTGGTGGCAAGTGCCTTTTTATATGGCATGGGGCTTCCCGAAATCAAGAAAGAACAATTGGACCAACACGATCCCCATTATCAGGTAATAATAACGGTACGTGCTGTAAAATAAAAAAACTTCAATGATTTCAAGAATTAGAAAATTTTTACGGCCAAGAGAACCAAAGGCAATTGTACTCATGTATCACCGTGTGTGCAATCTCGAAACAGATCCGTGGCAATTGGCAGTTAGCCCAAAAAATTTCGAATCACAGATCAAAGCGTTAAAAAAAAACTTTAATGTACTACCCGTTAGTGACCTAGTGGAACAACTCACCGCTGGTAAAATAGAACCAAACAGCATATACATAACCTTTGACGATGCCTATCGGGATAATTATTTGAATGCCAAACCCGTGTTGGAAACATATGATTGTCCGGCAACCTTCTTTATTCCGACCTCTTATATTGGAAAAGAACAATTATTTTGGTGGGATGAATTGGAATTCATTTTCCTTCATTCCAAAACACTCCCAACCAACCTGACTTTAACCAATGTCGAAAATAGTTATACAT
>NZ_JBATHS010000075.1:0-3675 GCF_049667165.1 Maribacter sp. | reverse complement strand
CGATACCCCCGAGCATTCGGGGCTTTCGAAAATCACTCGAACTGACAACTGAACTCCATCAACTATGAACTATCAACTAACATCTCAATACTCACTTCTCAATACTCACATCTGACTTCTGTCTTCCCACAACCACCAACCAACAACTATCAACCACCAACCAACAACTATCAACCAATAACCAGTAACCTGAAACTCAATACTGACCTTCCAACTTACGACATTCGACTTTGCACCCTCATCCGTCACCCGTCTTCCGTCTTCCCACAACCACCTACCAACAACTATCAACCAGCAACCAGCAACCAACAACCATCAGCTAAAAAATCCATGACTTTTGTCAGTTATAATTGCGCGCCGATCTGCTACCTTGCAGTACAAATAATACGTCATGCCCGCATGAAGTAACCAAAACATACCTTATGAAAATCCTAGCCATTGGTAAAAACTACGTCAACAACAAAGCGGAAATAAGCGCGAACAAAAGCGGTCAACAGATCATATTCTCCAAACCCGAATCGAGTTTGGTTGGCGATAATCGGAATGTACCTTATCCATCGTTTACCAAAGACCTACGTTATGAGGTCGAATTGGTCCTTAAAATAGGAAAAACAGGAAAAAACATTACGGAACAGGACGCCATTTCCCATATCACCGAGATTGGGATCGGCATCGATTTTACCGCCAAGGATATTTTTGATGCCTCTAGGGAAATAAAGGGCCCATGGGACCTAGGAAAGGGTTTTGATGGGGGGGCACCCATATCGACGTTCAAACCTATCGCTGCATTTAAGGATTTGAACAATATCGCTTTTGATTTAAAAATCAATGGGAAGCAATTACAAGTAGGGAATACAGGCCTTATGATCTACAATTTTCAGGAAATCATCGCCTACATCTCCAAATTCATGACCTTGCAACCAGGAGATTTGATCTTTACGGGAACCCCTGCCACAGGTACTGGGCAAATATTCAAAAATGACCACCTACAAGCCTCCATTGAGGGAGCGTTGCTGTTAGACTTTAAAATGATCTGATCATACACCTTCCATTTTTATATCAGTGAACTCTTTGAAATAAATTTTAAAACCATGCATAAAAGAACCACGCTATTCCTTTTCGCGGCCCTCCTGGCGATAGCCGCCTGCACGAACAAGAAAAAATCGGAATCGGAACCGGTTACGGCGCATCAACCTCAGGAACATTGGAGCTACCAAGGGGAAACTTCCCCCGAGCATTGGACCGAGATTGAAAAAAACTCTGATTGTGGGGGCACGAGCCAATCCCCCATAAATATCATCGACAATACCACGGTTCCCATGGATCCCAAAGATAGCCTTCACCTGTTCTATTCCCCAAAGACATTGTTGAGCAAAGTCGAGAACAATGGCCATTCGATACAATTCGATTTTGAAACGGGCGATTCCATACAATTCAGGAATCAGGTATATTACTTGAAACAAATCCATTTTCATGAACCATCCGAACATAAGATCAATGGTGTCACCTACCCCATTGAGGCCCACTTGGTACATATGTCGCAGAACAATCAATTAATGGTATTCAGTGTTTTGGGCGTTGAAGGGGAAGAAAGCCAGTTGTTCGAATTTTTCAAAAGCTTTTTACCTCTTGAAAATGGCGACACAAAGGAAATACACCAAGAACTCGATATTACAAACCTATCCCTCGAAAATAGGGGGTATTATTACTATTCCGGTTCTTTGACCACCCCACCCTGTACCGAAAATGTGAATTGGATCGTCTTCAAGGACCCCATTGTCATCTCCTTGGATGAAGTGTTGGCCCTTCGAAAGAATATGCCGTTGAACAATTATCGCAACGAACAACCCATAAACGATAGAACGGTGTACCATAAGTAAGGGAGATATCGAACCAAAATTGTACTTATGTACACTTTGATAATCCGTTGAAAAACAATACATGAATCAAGTTGATTGGATAGGTTTTATCGGGGTTTTTTTAATTCTATTGGCCTATATCCTTAACATATCCGGAAAACTGGAAAGGAACGACCTACGCTTTATCTTATTCAACCTCCTAGGAGCTGGGTTGGCCTGTTATGCTTCTGTATTAATGGAGTATATCCCTTTTGTCGTATTGGAAGGGGTATGGGCCTTGGTTTCGTTCATCGCGCTACTAAAATATATAAAATGGCACGGGAACGAAAGCCAACCGAAGTGATTGAAAAAGAAGGACTTCTGTATTGAACAAGGGGGAATATATACGTTGAACCTTGCAACATGTGGTTAAAAGCAACGGGGAGTATGCGATTTATGGAATTCAGGAACACGCGTGAACCCCTTTTTAGGATGATCAAACGTAAGAATGGCTTATTATGTTGGTATCGTACTACAATTTAAAGGGAAAGAAATGGATAATTCGGAAAAATTGTTTGTCATAAAACTGGTGCATACCTTGATCTGGCTATTCTTTGTACTGGTCATCTTTTACATCCTATATTCAGGCATTACGGACCACATAAATTCGTTTACATGGATTGCCATTGGTTTGGTTATTTTAGAGGGCATTGTGCTGCTGCTTTTTAAAATGTTCTGTCCGTTGACGCTCGTGGCAAGAAAATACTCCACCTCCAAAAAAGACAATTTTGATATTTTTTTACCGAATTGGCTGGCACGGTACAACAAGAAAATATTCACGACGATTTATCTCATCAGCGTCTTGATCGTGTTGGTTCGGGTGTTATTTGATTAAAATCAATATCAAGGTACGATTTTAGATTGTAGATTTGAGATTGTAGATTTGAGATTGTAGATTTTGGATTTTGGATTTTGGAACTAACAACTTTTAATGTGCAACTGAGTTCCTTCACCTTTTACCCTTAACCCAACACCCGTCACACATCAACCACCAACTCAAATCAACACTTCACTTTGATGGAATTTCCCTACCAATTCCAGGATCGGTTGGATACGGGACTTGTCCATATAGTCAAATCCTTTGAGTTCCTCTTTTCTAGCTTGGGGATCTTTATTGGTCATGGCACCGATTTTCATCATTATACGATCATACCAGGTAAGTTCTGCCGGTATTTGCCTTCCGCGCAAAGCGACGTGATAGATGCGTGACATAAATTCCTTAGGGAGGCTATCGGCCATCCACCCGTTGAGTTTCTCCCCAGCCGGGGCACCGGAAACCGAAAAGAAGATTATCGGTGTATTCCTTAACTCACCCACATGTTTTTTCACCCACTTATGGATCAAGGGCTTATAGTAGATTATTGGACTGCCCAAGATCAAAAAATCGTATTTCGTCGGGTCGGCATTGCCCTCTTTTATTTCAAATACGGGCAAATTGGTCTCTTGGGAAATCCATTCGGCATATTGCGCCGTGCTCCCATACTTCGATGCGTAAAAAATGGCACCCCTCATCATTGCTTAACTTACATTTACGTTATTTGGTATTACAACCAGTGCTAAATATATAGGTCCTTTTAAGAAAAATAAATGACTTTGGTCATATACTTGCGATTTTCGATTCTTTTTTGGCAGTTCGCTATTCTATTTTAGGTTTTGGGTCTTGGGTTTTGGGTTTTGGGTTTTGGGTTTTGGGTTTTGGGTTTTGGGTTTTGGGTGTTGGGTGTTGGGTTTTGGGTATTGGATTCAGGGTATTGGATTTTGGGTATTGGGTATTGGG
>NZ_JBATHS010000074.1:0-3045 GCF_049667165.1 Maribacter sp. | reverse complement strand
GGCATAAACTTACAGTTGCGGGAACAGTTCCAGATTTGCACTGGATTCCCTTTTAATTTAGTCACCGTGAAAATGACAAAACCAAATTCAGGGCAAAAATAACCCTATTCGCTTATTTATCCTCCTTTTTTTTGCTAAGTTTTATGGCCAACCAGATAAAACCAACTATAAAGTGAAGTATAATGATCCCTGCGATTATATAAATAGTGGTATTTGAACTATCTCGCATGTTTAAAGTTTTAGCAAAAGTAAGATACAATACCTTCTAAATTTGTGACATTTGTTACCTTGCGATGATTTTTCACGGGATAAATAAAACCTCGATATTCGATCTATAATGAGAATTACCTTAATTCTTTCATTCCTCTTTTGCTTGGTGGGTTGTAAGGAACATACCAAAAAAGGGTTCCCTGTCCCCATGTCATCGAAGGAAACTAACGTTGCATATGCCAAGGGGTTTACCATCGAAAAAACGGCTTCAGGGATTACCCTCATTACCGTGTTATCGCCATGGCCCAATGCCAAGACCGGTTTTAAATATGCCTTGGTCCCAAAAACTGAATTAGCATCGATAACATTGAACAAAGAAGAGTACGACGCTATTGTCGGGGTGCCTGTTACGTCTATCGTCGCAACCTCGACCACGCACATTCCATCCCTTGAAACTTTGGGCGTCATCGATGCGTTAAAAGGCTTCCCAGATACCCAATATGTCTCCTCCGAAATAGCGAGACAGCGCATAGATAGTGGTCTGATCAAGGAGTTGGGAAACAACGAATCAATCAACACCGAATTGGTCATTGAATTAAGTCCGGAAGTAATCTTCGGTTTCAGTATCAATAATCAAAACAAAGCCTATGAAACCTTGAAACGGTCCAATATACCGGTGGTGTACAATGGGGATTGGACAGAGGAAACTCCCTTGGGAAAGGCCGAGTGGATTAAATTCTTTGCCCCCTTCTTTCAAAAGGAACGGGAGGCGGACAGTATCTTCAAGGCCGTTTCAGATGCTTATAACCAAGCGAAATCCTTGGCGAAAAATTCCAAAAAACAGCCTACGGTCCTCTGTGGAGCCTTATATAAGGATGTGTGGTACCTGCCTGGGGGGAACAGTTGGGCAGCCAGGTTTTTGGAAGATGCCAATGCCTATTATCCTTGGTCAGAAACCACCCAGACCGGAAGTCTTAATTTGAGTATTGAAAGCGTGTTGGCCAAAGGTGTGGATACCGATTACTGGATTTCCCCTTCACAATTCATCTCGTATCAGGAAATGGAGGATGCCAATTCACATTATCTGAATTTCAAAGCCTACCAAAATAAGAACATCTTTACCTTTGCCAAAACAAAAGGAAAAACAGGAGGGCTGCTATTTTATGAGCTTGGCCCGAACAGGCCCGATTTGGTGTTAAAAGATCTGATACATATATTCCACCCTGAGGTATTGCCCGAACATGAACTGTTTTTCTATAAGCCATTGAATTAATTGGAAAGAACAACTACATATAAAATTCCCTTCCTATTCCTTGTTTTGGCGCTGCTCCTTTGTGTTGTGCTGAACATTAGCCTAGGTTCTGTGTCCATTCCCTTCCAAGATACGTTAAAAGCTATTTTTGGCGGTGAATTGGCAAATGATTCTTGGAAATACATCGTTTGGAACTATCGCATACCCAAGGCCTTCTCCGCTATCCTCGTGGGCAGTGGCCTTGCCTTGAGTGGCCTTCTCATGCAAACCCTATTCAGAAACCCATTGGCCGGTCCTTTTGTATTGGGTATCAGTTCTGGCGCCAGTTTAGGGGCCGCCCTGTTGATCATGGGGTCCACACTATTTTCCAGTCTTTTTTCTTACGGGTTGGTTAACGATATTTCAATGGCCGTGGCGGCCAGCATCGGTAGTTTTTTGGTGCTTTTGGTCGTAGTAATCGTATCGTATCGTATCAAGGATACGATGGCCCTGCTGATCATTGGCCTTATGTTCGGAAGTATTACCGCCGCCATCGTCAGTGTGTTATCCTATTTCACGGACGCCGAAAAATTGCAACAGTATATTTATTGGTCTTTTGGCAGTGTGGGCAATCTTTCCTGGCCACAGCTTTTGCTACTTTTGACTATTATTCTGATCGGCTTATTCCTAAGTATATTTTCGATCAAATCGTTGAATGCCTTGCTGTTGGGGGAGAATTATGCCAAAAGTTTAGGGGTTAATATGAAACGGTCCCGTTATATGATCATCATAGCAACCGGTTTATTGGCGGGTGGTATAACGGCCTTTGCCGGTCCTATTGCATTCATAGGCCTGGCCGTACCCCATTTGACAAGACAAATATTCAACACGACCGATCATAAGGTTTTGGTCCCTGCCGTACTGGTTTATGGGGCTATTTTAATGTTGATATGCGATACCATCGCCCAATTGCCCACCTCGGCGAATGTATTGCCGATCAACGCCATTACGTCGATAGTTGGGGCTCCTGTGGTCATTTGGTTATTGGTACGGAAAAGGAAAATGATTTTTTAAAAACGTGGTTATCAAAAAAACAAGGGAACATATCGCATTGGAAGTTAATAACCTAACCATTGGATATCGCTCGAAAAAAGACCTTATCCAGATTGCGGCGCATTTGAACTTTCAATTGCATCAGGGTGAATTGGCTGCTATAGTAGGCGTGAATGGCATAGGTAAATCTACCCTGCTACGTACCCTTGGAAAGGTGCAGTCGAAAATATCAGGGGCAATACATGTTGATGGCAAGGAATTAAAAAACTATGCCCCCATGGAGTTGGCATCGACCATAAGTATTGTTTTGACCGAACCTATGGCCTCTAAGAACCTGACGGTATTGGAACTGATTGCCTTAGGACGACAACCGTATACCAATTGGATCGGTAGGTTATCGACTACGGACAGGACCAAGATCCATGAGGCTATTTCAATGGTCGATTTGGAAACCTTGAAAAACAAAAAATGTTACGAACTAAGCGATGGACAATTACAGCGGGTGATGATCGCCAGGGCATTGGCCCAAGACACTTCCGTAATTCTTTTGG
>NZ_JBATHS010000073.1:0-1528 GCF_049667165.1 Maribacter sp. | reverse complement strand
AGGTACGAAGTTGAATTTTTAAGCAATTCAACTAAATCATTGCTCTTTTTGTATTTTAATACTCGTCTTATTTTTTGAATATCTTTATCTTCCAAGTAGTTTTCTTTTATGTTGCACAACATTTTGTGTATCTTGGAAAGTTGCGTGTTTGAGGGCGAGGATTTTCCGAAGGAAAATCGGAAGCCGGCAAACAAGCAACCAACTTTGTATTAGCTAAAACTAGCAATTTTTTATACACGGTGTGCCTGTTGCACAAGATACAAAATGGTTTTGATAAACGGATGAAATTTCTTATCTTTAGTTATGCAAGGCAAAAAGGAGTATCAAGAGAAATTATTCGCACATTTTCAGTTGAGCGAACGCGTTCCAGAGCACAATTTTTACCGACGTTTAAAAGGCGCTTTAGATCTAGACTTTTTATATAAACTTACCCGTCCTTATTATGGGGAAAGCGGACAAAAGAGCATCGACCCCATAGTATTTTTCAAACTGTGTTTGGTAGGTTATTTGGAAAATATCATTAGCGATCGGGATTTGATCCAACATAGTGGTATGCGTTTGGACATTCTCTACTTTCTGGGATATGATATAGACGAACCTCTACCATGGCATTCCACCATAAGTAGAACCAGACAACTGTATCCAGAGGCTGTATTTGAAAAAGTATTCACGAAGGTTCTCACTATGTGTGTTGAAAAAGGGATGGTGAGTGGTCATACCCAAGCGATAGATTCCGCGCCCATAAAAGCGAATGCCTCGATGGATACTTTGGAGCTAAAAGTACCCAAAGAAGACTTGGATTCCCATTTAAGAAGTATCCGCCATATCAGCTCGATGGATAAAGAGGAAAGGCCAATACGCAAGGCCAAGAGCAATAAGTCCTCCAAAGCGCAGAAAGCAATCACTGCAAGTACGGGAGAATTACAGGCCATAAAAAGTAGAAATGAGAAATGGAGAAAAGACCAAGACCAGCGCCCAGGAGCAGGAAACAAAGGCTCTAAATACACATCCAACAAAACGCACTATAGTCCCACCGACCCCGATGCCAGAATCAGTGTAAAACCAGGGAAGGCACGTAAACTAAATTATATGAGCCAACTCAGTGTCGATACAGGACATCATGTAATAACCGATATTAGCGCCTACCATGCCGATAAAAAGGACAATCAATATTTAGAAGATATTACCAACCGATTAAAATCAAGATTACACCAACAAGGCTTGCTATGGCATAACCTATTGGCAGACACAGGCTATAGCAGTGGGGAGAACTATGCCTTTTTGGAACAAGAGGATTTGCGGAGTTTTATCCCACCCAATGGCACTTACAAAGGAGGTCCAGAAGGATTTGTTTATAATGAAGACCAAGACTATTATGTGTGTCCTCAAGGAAAAGTCATTCCATTTAAAAAAGTGTTTTATGAAGGAGAAAACAATAACAAAAAGAAAGAATACCGAGCCTCTAAGCAAGTGTGCATAGGTTGCCCAATCCGAACAAACTGTTTAAAACGGAGTCAGGAAAAGCGCA
>NZ_JBATHS010000072.1:0-10129 GCF_049667165.1 Maribacter sp. | reverse complement strand
GAGGGCAGCCACTCTTCACCACGAATTACATGGGTAATCCGCATGAGATGGTCATCAACAATATTGGCCAAATGGTAGGTGGGCATTCCATCGCTTTTGTACAGCACCTTGTCATCCAAAATATTGGTATCGATGACGATGTCTCCGCGTATGCTGTCCTGTAACGATAATTTTTCATCCTGTGGAGTTAAAAAGCGAATGACATAATCGTCCCCTGCGGATAGTCTGGCCGTGGTTACCTGGGGGGACAGTGACAGGGAATTGTCCAATTTCAAGCGGTTGTGCCAGTTGTATATAAAAGTCTTTCCCTTAGCATCGTGGTCCTTGCGATGTAAGTCTAATTGCTCAGGAGTGTCAAAGGCATAGTAGGCTTTTCCCTTGGCAATCAAGTCGTCTGCATACTCCTTATAGAGGTGTTTACGCTCGCTTTGACGATAAGGTCCAAAGGCACCCTCTTTTCCTGGGCCTTCATCATAAGATAGGCCGCACCATTCCAAGGCGTCAATAATATATTGTTCGGCACCCTCGACATAACGGTTCTGATCGGTGTCTTCGATACGTAAGATAAAATCCCCGTTATGCTGTTTTGCAAATAAGTAATTGAAAAGCGCTGTACGAACACCACCAATATGCAAGGGCCCCGTAGGACTGGGCGCAAATCGAACCCTGACTTTCTGACTCATGTGAATTGTATTGAATGGCAAATATAAGGGAATACCGGTAAGCGCCCAAGCGCTATGGGAGACTATAGAAGTCTTACTTTGGGGCGTTTTAACATGATTTTGATACTGAAGTAATAGATATCGATTATCTTGCTATAAAAATTGGCCTGTCTTGCAAGCATATTATGATATAATTGATAAATTAAACCATTTCACAAAAAAGTATTATACCAAAATGCTGATAAAAGGTATTGTACTTACTTTGGCATTTGGTCTTTTGTCCATGTTTGGCATATTGGGGGTAGAATATTTTCTTTGGTTGAATTCCATTGGAAGATTGCTATTGTTTTTTGTTTTCATTGTACTTGTACTGTTTTTATTTTATCGCTTTATTTTTGTCCCCCTACTCTATTTGTTCAAGGTAAAAAATGGAATTACCAATAAGGATGCATCCCGATTAATTGGAAAGCACTTTCCTGAAGTAGCCGATAGGTTGTATAATTTATTGGATCTTGCTGACGATAAAAACCAATCGGAATTATTAATGGCAAGTATAGAACAGCGTTCCGAAAGGCTTCGGCCCATTCCATTCACAAGAGCAATCGATTATAAGGAGAATCTGAAATATTCAAAGTATTTGGTATTGCCTATTTTGGTATTTGGAGCTATATACCTGTCGGGTAATCTTACCTCTTTTTTCAATTCTTACAACAGAGTTGTGAATTATGATCTCGCCTACGCTCCCCCGGCTCCTTTTACCTTCGAATTGGTATCGAAGGAGCTCAAGGTATTAGGAGATAAATCGTATACGATTTATATAACAACACAAGGAGACATACGTCCAGACGCTGTAAACATTAGGATTAATGGAAAGGAACTTTTATTGCAACAAGAAAATGGTTTGTATAAATATACGTTTACCCCGCCCCTGGAAGATTCTGATTTTCAATTTTTTTCGGGCAATGTAGAATCTAAATTCTACCATTTACAGGTGTTGGATGCACCTACCATTCAGAATTTTACAATGGAATTCGATTACCCTGATTATTTGAATCGAACGTCGGAAGTTTTGAAAAGTACTGGGAATGCCATACTACCTGAAGGAACACAAGTGACTTGGAAAATGGTTGGTGAGAATACCGAATCGATACATTTGGTCGATAAGGATACCGTTCGGAATTTTACAAACACTGATAAAGAGTTCATTTTGTCTAACCGTGTTTTTGATACTTATGATTATCAGATTACGACCTCGAACAAGTATGTTACGGATTATGAAAAGTTGGATTATCGCTTTACCATAGTTAAAGATGCATATCCGACGATCAAAGTATCGCAGGTATTGGACAGCTTAAATCCGAATGTTTCTTATTTTGTTGGTGAGTCTTCAGATGATTATGGCCTGAGCACTATTAAAATGGTCTGTTATGCCGAGGGAAAGGAAGAAGATCGGCAGTACGTTAACATAAGTGAACCGAATACGAATTTCAAACAGTTTTACTATACCTTCCCTTCTGGGCTACGGTTAACGGAAGGTGTTGACTATCAGTTTTACTTTATTGCTACAGATAATGATGGCATCCACAAGGGGAAATCTGTAAAAAGTCAAATTTTCACCTATAATTTATTGAATGATGATCAGTTGTTAAAAAAGGAGTTGGAATCCCAACAATCCATTATTGGCAACATGGACCGTTCCCTTGAGAAGTATGAGGAACAGGAAAAAGCGCTTGACAAGATCAATCGGGAACAAAAGGAAAAGAAGGAACTGAATTACAATGATGAAAATCAAATCAAGGATTTTCTGGGAAAACAAAAGGAACAGGAAGAACTCATGCAACAGTTCAGCAAACAATTAAAGGAAAATCTCGAAAAGAATGCAAAGGATGACAATCTTAACAAGTTGCTGCAGGAACGCTTGGAACGGCAAGAGTTGGAAGCGATAAAAAACGAGAAATTATTGGACGAACTGAACAAGATCGCCAATAAAATCGATAAGGAGGAATTGACCAAACGCCTGGAGCAGTTAGGGAAAAATCAACAGAATAGTAAAAGGAACCTTGAACAATTGCTGGAACTCACTAAAAGATATTATGTGACTGAGAAAATGGCCCAAATGGCCAAGGAACTGAATAAGCTTGCCGAAGATCAACAGTCATTGTCAGAGTTGGAGGTTGAAAAGTTTTATAAAGAAGAAAATCAAGAAGAATTAAATACAACGTTCAAGGAATTGATAAAAGATTTGGAAGAATTGTTAGAAGACAATAGGAATTTACAAAAACCATTGGATTTAATAAGGGAGCAGGACAAGGAGGAGTCCATTAAACAAGATCAAGAGGAGGCTTTGGAGGAAATCGCTAAACAACGGAGCAACAATGACCCCAGTGATTCAAAGTCCAAATCGGAAGGTGCGGAGAAGGCTAAACAAAAACAAAAGTCTGCCGCTGATAAAATCAAAGAGATGGCCGAGGAATTAAATACGGCCACCGACAGCGCCTCCGGAAGTTCAGGTATTACGGAAGATGCGGAGATGTTACGACAGATTCTTGATAATTTAGTTACTTTTTCGTTTAAAGAGGAGACATTGTTCGAATCCGTGGAAGAAATGGATTTGGAGATAGCCAATTTTTCGGGTACGGTAAGAAAGCAAAATGAACTTCGAAGTTTATTCGAACATGTTGACGATAGTCTCTTTGCATTGTCGTTACGAAGGGCCGAGTTGTCGGAATTTGTAAACCAGCAGATTACCGATGTATACTATAATATGGACAAATCATTGGAAAGTCTTTCGGAGAATCAAATATACCAAGGGGTATCTTATCAAAAGTATGTATTGAATGCAAGTAATGAATTATCGAATTTCCTAGCTGATATTTTGGACAATATGCAACAGAGCATGCAGGCCGGTGCCGGCAAAGGACAAGGAGATCCGGGATTTCAACTCCCCGATATTATTAAAGGACAGGGTGAGCTAAAAGAAAAGATGGAGGGAATGGGACAATCGGGGCAGGGCCAACCCCAAGAGGGTGAGGGCAGTGGCAAAGAAGGACAGGGTACTGAAAAGGGTTCTGGAAAAGATGGTACAACACCGAGAAATACCAAAGAAGGCAATAAGGGAGAGAATGGTGAAAGTGGTGAAGGGGCTGGAAACCAGAATGGTAGGAATGGTAATGCCAATGGACAAGATGGGGCCAGTGAAAAGGAGTTAAAGGAGATTTATGAAATTTATAAGCAACAGCAAAGGTTGAGGGAACAATTGGAACAGCAATTGTCGGATATGATTAAGGATGATGATAGACAATTGGGTGAAAAATTGATTAAACAGATGGAGGATTTTGAAAATGATCTTATCGAAAACGGGGTAACCCAGCGCACTAGGAATAAAATGAATGTAATAGAACATGAACTCTTAAAGCTTGAGAACGCCACCCTGTCAAAAGGGAAGAAATCTGAACGGGAAAGCAATACGAATATCCATTTTTTCAATAATCCCGTATTGACGAAACCATCCATCCTACAACAATATAGAAATGATGTTGAAGTATTGGACAGACAAGCTTTACCTTTGCATCAAAATTATCAAAATAAAGTAAAGGAATATTTCAAGGATAATGATTGAGCTGTTTTATGAATGTGACTTCAGTATCAAGGACGTAGATAAGTATGTCGATTGGATTGGTAGGGTTTTAAAATCGGAAGATTCAGAAACTGGAGTGATGAACTATATTTTTTGTGATGACGATTATTTGATTAAAATCAATAAATCATATTTAAACCATGATACCTTGACCGATATTATCACATTTGATTATTCGGATAAGGGGATTGTACATGGGGATATTTTTATATCCATAGAAAGGGTTAGGGAAAATGCCATGTCATATAAGGATACGTTTGAAGGAGAACTCTTGCGGGTGATGGCACATGGCTTATTGCATTTAGTGGGATACAATGATAAAACACCTCAAGAAACGGCCTTAATGCGTCGTAAGGAGGAAGAAAAAATAAAAATGTTCCACGTGGAACAAAGCGAAGGGTATGTTTGAAGAAGAATATGATGTGATTGTTGTGGGAGGAGGGCATGCAGGCGCGGAAGCGGCTGCCGCGGCGGCCAATATGGGGTCAAAAACATTATTGGCCACGATGAACCTTCAAACGATTGGGCAAATGTCATGTAATCCGGCTATGGGAGGAATTGCAAAAGGGCAAATTGTACGGGAAATTGATGCCTTAGGTGGCTATAGTGGTATTATCACTGATAAATCGGCCATACAATTCAAGATGCTGAACAAATCAAAAGGTCCTGCGATGTGGAGTCCAAGGGCGCAAAATGATAGGATGCGGTTTGCTGAGGAATGGCGTTTGGCACTTGAAAGCACCCCGAATGTTGATTTCTATCAGGAAATGATCAGTGGTTTGTTGTTGGAAGGAAATAAAATAAAGGGTGTACGCACCTCTTTGGGCATTGAAATAAAAGGTAAGGCTGTTATCTTAACAAATGGTACATTTTTAAACGGACTCATCCACATAGGAGACAAACAATTTGGAGGAGGTCGTGCAGGGGAAAAGGCAGCTACCGGAATCACGGAACAACTAACAGGTTTAGGTTTTGAAAGTGGAAGAATGAAAACCGGAACACCCCCACGGGTTGATGGACGTTCTTTGGATTATTCTAAAATGATAGTTCAACCTGGCGATATTCGGCCTGAAAAGTTTTCATATTTAGATACTCCGATACTATCCACTCAAAAGGATTGTTATATGACCCACACTAGTACGCTGGTGCATGATGTATTACGGGAAGGATTTGACCGGTCACCAATGTTCAATGGGCGGATCAAAAGCATTGGACCCCGGTATTGTCCATCCATAGAGGACAAGATAAATCGATTTGCGGATAAGGATAGCCATCAGTTGTTCGTTGAACCTGAAGGTTGGAATACGGTAGAGGTATATGTTAATGGTTTTTCCACCTCGCTCCCAGAGGACGTACAATTTAAAGCACTTCGCTCTGTAATTGGTTTTGAAAAAGTAAAATTCTTTAGACCGGGCTATGCAATAGAGTATGATTATTTTCCGCCGACGCAATTAAAGCATACCCTCGAAACAAAGTTGATAGAGCATCTTTATTTTGCTGGACAAATCAATGGAACAACGGGATATGAGGAAGCGGCTTCACAAGGCTTGATGGCCGGAATCAATGCGCATTTGAAATTAAATGAAACGGAAGCATTCATACTAAAAAGGGATGAAGCTTATATTGGGGTTTTAATAGACGATTTGATTACCAAAGGTACGGAGGAACCTTATCGGATGTTTACCTCTAGAGCTGAATATCGCACGCTTTTACGACAGGACAATGCCGATTTAAGACTTACCCCTAAGGGGCATGCAATTGGGTTGGCATCCGAAGATCGTTTAAAACGTATGGAGGAAAAAAGGGAGAAATCGGACGCATTTATTAAATTTTTTAAGAATACCAGTGTTAGTCCCGAAGTAATCAATCCGATTTTGGAACGTGTGGATTCCTCCTTGGTAAAACAATCCGACAAAATGTTCAAAGTGTTTTCAAGGCCGAAGGTCACTATGGATCATATGATGGAATTGGAGGCCGTTTCCAATTTTGTCACCGAAAATAGCTTGGGTACTGAGGAAATGGAACAGACGGAAATCCAGGTTAAATATTCGGGCTACATCCTGAAGGAAAAAGGCAATGCGGATAAATTACATCGTTTGGAAAATGTCAAAATTCCTGACGGATTTGATTATTCTAAATTAAAATCGCTTTCTTTCGAAGCACGCGAAAAATTGCAGGCCATCCGCCCTGTGACCATTTCCCAGGCTTCTCGGATTAGCGGGGTTTCCCCTTCTGACATTAGCGTTCTTTTGGTTTATATGGGAAGGTAGCCCCCGGATTGTTCCACGTGGAACAATCGATTAAGAACCTCGTCCCCCCCCCATTTTGACATCGTAAAGTTCGAGTTTGGATTATCCCACAACCTTTGGGCGAAACGTGGTTTTTCAAGGGCTCGAAGTTGGGAAGTCCATTGAAGTTCATAAAGGTGCACATAGCTGTCATCTTTATTTTTGGTGATGGATACAGCTTTTTTTGCTATCCGCGTAATTGAAAGGGGATGGATATCCAAGAATTCATTCCTTATTGTATGTTGCTCTTTTCTGATTATCGCTTTGTCAAAAAAAGAGGAAGATTCTTTTTTGGTCCTTGGTGACAACGAATACATGAGAAAGGGTTATCGACACATTTCAGTTGCGGATGCGATAGCTTCGGATAAGGTCGACTAGGATTGGCAAGTACTTTCGCGGGAAATGGTTTTGGAGTATCTTAGGCCCTTTAAATTAATTTTTGTTTACCTATAATTAGAATGAAGGCGTATTTAAGAACTAAGGATTATTCGGTTTCAGGGGAAAGTTTTACGCTTGTTTATGATCCGATACTGAAAGGATTGGCAACCCAGCCCCAGCCCAACGACCTTGACCTTTATTACAAGAGCGAAAGCTATATCTCGCATACAGATGCCAATAAAACACTTAGCGATAAACTGTACCAAAGAGTTAAAAAATATAGCCTTAAAAAAAAGGAAAGGCTGATTTCAAAATACTGTTCCAAGGAAAAAACACTTTTGGATGTTGGGGCGGGAACCGGTGATTTTCTATTGACGGCCAAACAAAAAGGGTGGAATATAAGTGGCGTGGAGCCCAATCAGGATGCGAGACTTCGGGCGGCAGAAAAGGGTATTGCATTGAAAACAAACATGCAGATGCTCCCAGAACAGAAATATGGGGCAATTACCTTATGGCACGTTTTAGAGCATTTGCCCGATTTAGGGGACCAAATCAAAAATCTTGTTTTAAGACTTAGGGAAGATGGTACCTTGGTGATTGCCGTACCCAATTATAAATCTTACGATGCCAAACATTATGGGGAATATTGGGCCGCTTATGATGTGCCAAGACATCTTTGGCATTTTTCAAAAGCGTCAATACAAAGTATCTTCGCCGAGCATGGTTTGAAAGTAGTCAGCATTAAACCCATGATCTTTGATTCGTTTTATGTTTCCTTGTTATCCGAAAAGTATAAAACAGGACGACAAAATTATTTCATGGCCTTTGCCATTGGGTTGTTGTCCAATATAAAGGCGTTAGCCAGCAAAGAGTATTCTTCCCACATTTATGTGCTACAAAGAGCCTAATATTGAATTTAAGGCGATTTGCGGGCATTTTGCATCAATGTATAATGAAGTGCACCATTTGTTCTGAGTTGTGCATTATACACGCTTCGGAACACTCAAAAAAACATAGTTTATAACAATAAGTATTACATAAAGTAATAGAAAATATCTATTATGTAAAAAGAAGACCATAAAAATGAATTCCATTATAAGGGACCGACATTTGGGAGTAAATGCACAAAACAATCAATTAAGGTAAAAGTTCAAAAAAGCTTTCCTATTTTTGCGCAATTCAAAAAACAATCTTTTACCTAGTGAGAACTTAAATTTACGAAATGAAAAAATTATTAATGGTTGCTGTCGTATTATTGATTATGTCTTGTCAGCAAGAAAAAATAGGTTTTGTCGATAATGTCAAATTAATGCAAGACTATCAGAAAAAGAAAGACATAGAGGCCAAATATACCACCAAGTTGGAGGCTTTTGGCCAAAAGAAAGACAGTATTACACAGGCCTTTCAACAAGAGGCCCAAGCCTTTCAGGTCAAGGCACAAAGTATGTCCCAACAGAAAGCCCAGGAAGAGTATGGGATGTTCCAACAAAAGGGACAGCTTATAGGACAGCAATTACAGCAAGAGGAGCAACTTTTACAAATGGAGGGCCAAACCGATATGGATAGTTTGGTGACCAAGGTAAAAGAAGAGATCAAGGCCTACGGAAAAGCCAATTCTTATTCGTACATCCTTGGTGGTGGTGATGGTGGTAGTGTGCTGTACGGTAAGGAAGCCAATGATCTTACCGATGAGATTACCAAAATTCTCAACGACAAGTACAAAAACTAGAACGTTTCGCGTTTGAATCAAAACCCTGACATTAATGGTCGGGGTTTTTTGTTTTAACCCTGTAGTAAGTAAACCAGTAAAATGGCAGGTACAAAATAGATGACAATCGTTCTTGCGCCGTCATAATCCTTGGCCACACGTTGTCCGAAAAGTAACATCAATAGCACGACACAAGACAAAATGGCCCCATAAAAGCCTAACTCGGTTTCGCCGTTACGCGCGAGTTGAACTATGCCTATGGCACATAAAATGCCGGCAACCACTTCGAGTGCAAGTACGATTCCCAATAATAAAGGAACCATGTTCTTTAAAGGGGTGTTTTCAAAATGACCCTTTAACCACGACAAATTTCCACCCCAATCGAATAGCTTATCCAATCCGCTCTGAACAAAGGTGATTGCCAAAAACAATGAAAGAAGTATTTCCGTGCTGTTGTTCAAAAGTATATTCACTGTATACAGATTTAGTTTTGATTAAAAAAAGGAGTTTCCTTTTTATGTAATAAACGGGTCAACTTGATTGAAAGATCGGTCAGGATGATTTTCGAATTACCATTTCGTTCAATGTGATACATGGCCTCTTCCAGTTCGTCGACGATAGGTAATATGTTATTCTCATGTATAAATGATGCGAATTTTTCCATCTTGAATCCGTCAATATGAATGCGCATAAAAGCCAATTCCCCCACATTGAAATTAAGGAGCATGGCCTGACGCATAACTGCAATACAATACTGAAGGAACTTCTTTTGGGTTTCCCTACCGGTTTTCGCCACTTCTTCGGCCCAGAGTATAAGTTCATGTATGGCCCCCTTATTGCCTTTGGCCTTAAATGCACTACGCACCCATTGCACAAACCATCTTTCGAAGACCAGATCCTCAGAATCCTTGTTCATTAAATCTAAGGCCTTATTGAAATTACCATTTGCCTCATGGGCCAAGCGTAACGCCTCCCCACGAACCAACCCCTTGTTTTCCAGACCTTTGGCAATGGCATCTTCTGATAAAGGCGGAAAATGTAAAATTTGACACCGCGATTTGATGGTTTGTATGATGTCTGCTTCATTTTGCGCTATTAGCAGGAAAACCGTTTTATTCGGAGGCTCTTCAATCAGCTTCAGTAGTTTGTTCGCGCTGGCCGTATTCATTTTTTCGGCCATCCATATCAACATGATCTTATAGCCGCCCTCATACGATTTCAAGGATAACTTTTTGACGATATCATGAGCCTCATCGACCCCGATTTGCCCCTGTTTTTTTTCAATCCCGATCAAACGGTACCAATCGAAGAGGTTGCCATAAGGCTGTTCCCTGATAAATTGGCGCCATTCTTCCATATAATGGTTGCTTACGGCGTGGCTACTTACCTTATCAGAATTTGACACCGGAAAGGCAAAGTGTACATCGGGATGTGAGAGGGTATTGCACTTGGTATT
>NZ_JBATHS010000071.1:0-2693 GCF_049667165.1 Maribacter sp. | reverse complement strand
AAGCGCATGGCGTTCAGCGAACAGCCAATAGCTAACAGCCAAGAGCCATCCGACTTATGCATTTCGAATTCCGCTGAAAGCGCATTGCATCCTACTTCATTTTTTAGTATCTTATTACCTCCTCCGCAATTAACACCCAGACCTCCACACTTTTGTTTGGTGTTCCCAAAGGGCTCAGTGTAAAAATCATAACGTACAACAACTAAATCATTGGATATGAACAGTTCAAACAATGCTTCAACAGTACTTGTAGCTGGTGCTACAGGATTTTTAGGCAGTGAAGTCTGCCGTCAATTAGTACAAAAGAATAAAAAGGTAAAGGGTTTGGTGCGCGCCACTTCAGATCCAACCAAAGTGGCCTCATTAAAGGAATTAGGGGTTGAAACCATAATAGGGGATCTAAAAAACAAGACGTCATTGGAAAAGGCCATGTCCGGGGTTTCCGCCATTATTTCCACCGTATCCTCATCCTTATCAAGACAGGAAGGTGATTCCATACAAACCGTGGATGACGATGGGCAAATTAATTTAATCGATGCTGCGGTCGGTGCCGGTATCGATCAATTCGTGTATGTTTCGTTCTGTTCCATGGTGGGGGAATTTCCTTTACAGACGGCTAAACGCAAGGTAGAGCAACATCTCGAAGCAAGTGGTTTGAAGTATACCATTTTGCTGCCCACCTATTTTATGGAAGTATGGCTGAGTCCGGCCTTGGGTTTTGATGCTCCCAATGGCAAAGCCACCATCTATGGGGATGGGAAAAAGCGGGTTTCCTGGATATCGATAAAAGACGTTGCGTCATTTGCCGTAGCCGCCTTGGATAATCCCAAGGCCAAGAACAAACGTATTGAATTAGGGGGGCCAACGGCCTTAAGTCCCCTCGAAGTGGTGAAAATTTACGAGGCCAACCGAGGTAGGAAATTTGAACTTGAGTTTGTGCCCGAAGCAGCCCTGAAAGCACAAAGGGAGGCGGCCGAAGACCCCTTAAGTGCATCCTTTGCCTCCCTTATGCTGAACGTGGCCAAGGGTAGTGAAATTAATATGAAAACCGCGAATACCCTATTTCAGCTGCCACTGACCGCTGTGAATGATTTTGCAAAAGGGTTATGGTGAGTTTCGAGTATTAAGTATTAAGTAGAAAGTAAGAAGTTGATTAGTTTGAAGGTCCAAAGTCGAAAGTCGAAAGTTTCGGGTTTCAAGTTTAAAATACGAAGTACGAAGTAAGAGGAACGAGGTATGTGTTGATTGTTGATGGTGAAGGCTTAAGTTAAAAAGTCGAAAGTCTAAGGTCGAAAGTGAGTTCAGATTTCTGATTTCTTAAATTAATCTAGCGTCTAGTCGTAAGTTACTGCCTACTATTGACTGCCTATTGTTCATTGTTAACTGTGCATTGTTTATTGTACACTGTTCACTGTTCACTGCTTACTGATTTCTTAATCTCATCTAGCGTCTCACGATTTGCATTAAGGGCATGGCGAACAGCCAACAGCCAACAGCCAACAGCCAACAGCCAACAGCCAGTAGCCAGTAGCCAGTAGCAAAATACAAGTTCAGAACTCTTTGCTAAAGCATTAACAAATTGTAGGTAAAATGAATGCCAATGCAATACCAGATATTTCGTTCCCTTAAGTAGACTACACTCGTTATCAAGGAAAGAAGAAGTACGCCAATAGTGGCATTGGAAAACGGGAAATGACCAAGGGTAAAAATCGTTGTGGTAACAATTACAATGAGCACTTTGGAAATGTTTTTCTTGAGCAGGTATTCAAATGCCAAACCACGATAACACAATTCCTCAAAAAAGGGAGCAAGGACCAATAATCCGAATGTAAATAAGAAACCGGACAAATTATCAGGCAAATGATATGCCCATGGCTTTCCCAATATTATTCTTGTTAGAACGGCAGTGACTAGGGTCAACAAGATATATGGGAGTATTGCTTTGAAATTAAACTTCGAAATAAAAGTTTGCTTGAAAATAGCTGTTCTATAGAAAAATAACAGTACCAAAATTCCCACTATCAAAGAACTTAAAAAGAAACTAATATTAAAATCAATACTAAACCGAGCAATTACAACTGAAAGAGCTACAGATAGCACCAATTCAAGTAGCAATAAACCAATTACTGTTAAAACAGGCTTCATTATAAATTGATTGTTGAAGATTTTATTATATGGGTTTTTAAGCCAAAGTTCTCCCTTTACAAAAGTTGCCCTAGACAAGTGTTCAGAGTATGTGCTTCGACTCTACCTTCACTAAAGTTACGGTAGACAGGTGTGCTTAGGGTGACATCCACATTAATTCGTGTTTAGCCTAACACCCCAATTCCTAACTCTGACCTCTGACTTCTGAACTCTCAACCAACAACCATCAACAAACAACTATCAACTATCAACCATCAACGAAAAACCATCAACAAACAACTATCAACTATCAACTATCAACTATTTACCCATAAGATCCTCAATCTCCTCAATCTCGATCGGGATGTTCTTCATCAAATTAAAGGGCTCCCCTTTCTTTTGGATCACCACATCATCTTCCAACCGAATGCCCATGCCTTCTTCGGGAATGTAGATGCCCGGCTCCACGGTAAAGACCATATTCGCCTTCATCGGCGTTTTTAGGGCCCCGTAATCATGGGTGTCCAACCCGATATGGTGGCTGGTACCATGCATAAAGTATTTTTTAT
>NZ_JBATHS010000070.1:0-25649 GCF_049667165.1 Maribacter sp. | reverse complement strand
TGCCATACGATATATTGGGAACAAAAACACCATCCATAATATCGATATGATGCCAATCGGCCTCACTTTGGTTTACCATTTCGACATCCCGTTGCAAATTGCCAAAATCGGCAGCGAGGAGTGAAGGCGCTATTTTTATGTGACTCATAGTATATTTCGCAAGAATTTAATGTAAAAGTAATGATTTGCCATCGTTTTTAATGCCTTGCCTTTTATCTAAAATGATGAACGAATGTACAAAATAACAGGTATCAGCTTACATATAGCAACCCGCAATGGGGAGGAACTCTTGAAATCTAAAATTTAATTTGTTTTAAACCCTCATATACTGCGATACTCACTGCATTGGCCAGGTTGAGACTTCTAATATGCGGACTGTATAGCGGTATTTTATAAAGATGGTCCGCATTCGGTTCGGTTATGGCTTGGGGTAGGCCAACGGATTCTTTTCCAAACACCAGGAACATGTTGTCTTCATAGGCAATAGACCAATGGTCTTTTGTTCCCTGGCTCGAAAAATAAACTAAATTCTTGTCTTCGTGTTGTGCATAAAACTCAGCAGTGCTTTCATAAATGAACAGTGATATATGGGGCCAATAGTCAAGACCTGCGCGTTTTAATCGCTTGTCATCAATCTCAAAACCTAAGGGTTTTACCAGATGCAGGTTTGAACCCGATGCCAAAGCCAACCGACCAATATTACCGGTGTTATTGGGGATTTCAGGTTCAATAAGTACAATATTGAAAGGCATTCAATCGCGGATGGAGTGTAAATATAATCGTTCTACTTTTTCTCTTGCCCATGGTGTTCTTCTTAAAAAGACAAGCGATGATTTTATCGAAGGATTGCTTTTAAAACAATTGATATTGACCTGGTTGGCCAATTCTTCCCAGGTATAGGTTTGGGTTAGGTATTCTAAGATGTCTACTAGTTTTACACCATGCAAGGGATTGTTCTGTTGTTCGTTATCCATAGGGAAACCACTGATTAAACCAAAAGTAAAGTAGCCGTTCGGGATATGACAAAACCAATGGCATTCGTATAATGTTCAGGAAATATAGGTAATTTGTCCTTACCATAAAAAAAAGGCAAAGGGTATTTTTACCTATTGCCTTTTTCTGCGTAATATATCTAAGGATTGCCTTTTGCAGTGCTACTTTTTCAAAACCTTGTTCAAGACGGTATCTTTATCCAGTTTTTTAGTGCAGAAGAACCAGTCTTTGCAATCAATATCGCTATCCTCCATTCTGTCTTTGGCAGTGCCGCAAGAACCTGCTGGGCCAATAATGACATCATCACCAGGATACCAGTCTGCGGGGGTGGCCACACCGAATTCATCGGCAGCCTGAAGGGCAATGATTACCCTATAGAGTTCGTCAAAATTTCTTCCCAAACTCAAAGGATAATAGATGATGGTTCGGATTATTCCCTTAGGGTCAATAAAGAACACCGCCCTAACCGCTTTGGTCGAATCCTCGTTGGGCTGGATCATTCCATATTTTTTTGCAACCTCCATGGTAATGTCCTCGATCAACGGAAAATTGACCTCGACATTCTTCATTCCTTTGTATTCGATTTTTTCCTTGATGGTACGAAGCCATGCGATATGGCTATAAAGTCCATCGATAGAAAGGCCTACAAGTTTGCAATTGGCTTTGTTGAATTTCTCCTCCATAGTCGCGAAAGTCATAAACTCTGACGTACATACGGGGGTAAAGTCAGCTGGGTGGCTAAAGAGAATTACCCAATCTCCTTTGTAATCCGCTGGGAAATTAATATCTCCTTGCGTGGTCACTGCTTTAAATTCTGGGGCGGCATCACCTATTCTTGGCATACTTATCACCTGTTCCTTTTGTTCTTCCATCGTATTTAATTTATTATTAGACAACTTCAATTAATTGTGCTAAAGATAATTTGCCAGACAGCCTCAATAAAGCCACAATTGTTACACATAGGGTATTTTGTGAATTCATTAACAATCTAAATTCAGGAAAGGCGGTAAATAAAAAGGGATTTTCTTCACACCGAGAATACGGTTGTTGTCGATTATTGGAATGGAATGAAATGAAAAACTCCGGTAATCAGCCGGAGTTTATTCATCAATCAAAAAACGAACAGTCATGATAAACTGTTGTTGCCTATAAAATTACAATATATATGCCAAATTTCCAATTTAAGGAGAATTTAACAGGGTATAGTATGTAATTAACCTATCCTAAATAGGTCTTTAAAATTTTACTTCTCGAAGTATGTTTTAGACGTCGTATCGCTTTCTCCTTAATTTGGCGTACCCGTTCCCTTGTCAAGTCGAACGTTTCACCGATTTCTTCCAAGGTCATGGAGTGTTGACCTGCCAATCCGAAATAGAGCCGAATAACGTCTGCTTCCCTCGGCGTCAAGGTTTCCAAGGCACGTTCAATTTCGGTACGCAAGGATTCATGCAATAGTTCCCGATCCGGATTTGGTGATTCCCCACTACGAAGTACATCATATAAATTGGAATCCTCGCCAGCAATCAAAGGGGCATCCATAGATACATGACGCCCTGAATTCTTCAAGGATTGTTTTACATCCTCTACGGTCATGTCCAATTCCTTGGCGATTTCCTCGGCAGAAGGCATTCTTTCATGCGCTTGCTCCAAAAAGGCAAAGGTCTTGTTGATTTTGTTGATCGATCCGATTTTGTTCAAAGGCAAACGTACAATACGGGATTGTTCTGCCAATGCTTGTAATATGGATTGACGAATCCACCATACGGCATAAGAGATAAATTTAAATCCCCGAGTTTCGTCAAATCGTTGTGCCGCTTTGATCAATCCCAAGTTTCCTTCATTGATCAAATCAGGCAGAGTAAGGCCTTGGTTTTGGTACTGTTTGGCAACCGATACCACGAATCGAAGATTGGCCTTTGTGAGTTTTTCAAGAGCGATCTGATCGCCTGCCTTGATACGTTGTGCCAATTCTACTTCTTCATCTGCGGTAATCAATTCTACTTTGCCAATTTCTTGCAAGTACTTGTCCAAAGATGCGGTTTCCCTATTGGTAACCTGTTTTGTAATCTTAAGCTGTCTCATCTACAATATTTAAGTTCAAGTTGCATAGACTGCATATACTTATACGTAAAAAAGATCGAAATGTTACAAAACGGGGTCAAATATTTTCGATAACCCCATAAAAAAGCCCCGACAGGTATCGTCAGGGCTCTGTATTTAATAGACCTATAGGGTTAGTCCCTTCTGGGCTTACGATCCCTATTGTCTCTACCGCGACGATCGTCCCTGCCACGACTATTGTCACGTGGGGGTCTTTCCTTATAACCTTCCGGTTTTGGTAAAAGAGCCTTTCGAGAAACTTTATCCTTTCTGGTTCTTGGATCTACGCCAATATATTTTATATCGAACACATCACCCATATTTACCACATCGGAGACATTCTCTGTACGTTCCCAAGCTAATTCGGAAACATGCAAAAGTACTTCATTTCCTGGTGCATCCATATATTCGACAACCGCTCCAAAGTCAAGCATCTTAATTACTTTTACTTCGTAAACGCTACCAACTTCCGGTTTGAACATCAAAGAATCGATTTTTGTCAATACCGCATTAATTCCGTTTTGATCGGTGCCTAAAATTTCAACAATACCTTCTTCTGTAACCGGATCTTCATTGATAACAATGGTCGTCCCAGTTTCTTTCTGCAATTCTTGGATCACTTTTCCACCTGGTCCTATCAAGGCACCAATGAACTCATTAGGTATCGTTCTTGTCACCATCTTAGGAGCATGTGCTTTCACATCTGCATTCGGTTCGCCAATGGTGTCTGTGAGCTTTCCAAGGATATGGATACGGCCTGCTTGTGCCTGTTTCAACGCATTCACCAAAATTTCGTAGGACAACCCTTTAACTTTTATATCCATTTGGCAAGCTGTGATACCGTCTGCGGTACCTGTAACTTTAAAATCCATATCACCCAAGTGATCTTCGTCACCCAAAATATCGGATAGTACTGCATATTTACCGGAATCAATATCAGAAATCAGTCCCATGGCAATACCAGAGACGGGTTTCTTTAGTTGAACACCAGCATCCATTAAGGCCATTGTGCCACTGCAGACCGTTGCCATGGAAGAAGAACCGTTAGATTCCAATACTTCAGAAACCACACGAACGGTATACGGACAATCCTCAGGGATCATTCCTTTTAAGGCGCGCTGTGCCAAATTACCGTGACCAACCTCTCTTCTTGAAGTTCCACGGATAGGTCTTGCCTCCCCAGTACAGAATGGAGGGAAGTTATAATGCAGGTAGAAAGTCTCTTCGCCTTCATAAGATGGCATGTCTATTTTATTCGCTTCCCTTGAAGTCCCTAAAGTTACAGTTGCCAAGGCTTGGGTTTCCCCTCTTGTAAAAATTGCTGAGCCATGGGTTGAAGGCAAATAATCTACCTCACACCATATAGGTCTGATCTCATCGGTTTTTCTGCCATCTAATCGTAAACCTTCATTTAAGGTTAAATCACGTACAGCAGCTTTTTCAGCTTTGGAATAGTACTTTGAAACCAATTCGCCAAAATCTTCAAGTTCCTCTTCGGAAAAAGTTGCCTTTATTTCCTCTTTGATTTCCTGAAATGAAGCACTACGCTCATGTTTGGCAGATCCTGCCTTAGCGACTGCATACACTTTATCGTAAGCTAATTTGTGAATTTTTTTGGCTAATTCCTCATCTTCCCTTTCAGTTTCGTACTCCCGTACTTCTTTTCGACCAACGGCTTCGGCAAGTCTAAGTTGGGCAGCACATTGTATTTTTATATGATCGTGTGCGAATTTTATGGCTTCCACCATTTCCTCTTCGCTGATTTCTTTCATCTCACCTTCTACCATCATTACAGAATCAGCAGACGCGCCGATCATCATTTCGATATCACTTTCTGCTAATTGAGCTCTAGTAGGGTTGATGACAAATTCACCATTTACACGACCAACCCGTGCCTCAGAAATGGCACATTCGAACGGAAAGTCAGAAAGTTGAATAGCGGCAGATGCAGCCAAACCTGCCATAGCTTCAGGCATCACATCATCATCATGCGACATTAATTGAATCATCACCTGGGTTTCTGAATGATAATCTTTTGGGAAAAGCGGGCGCAAAACCCTATCCACCAAACGCATGGTCAATACTTCTCCATCACTTGGTCTTGCCTCTCTCTTAAAGAACCCACCTGGGTAACGCCCAGAGGCTGCAAATTTTTCGCGATAATCTACCGTTAAGGGTAAGAAATCGACATCGCTTTGTTTGTAATTGGAAACTACTGTACATAATAACATACATTTTCCTGACTGGACAACAACAGAACCATGGGCCTGTTTTGCCAATTTTCCGGTTTCGATGGAAATTTCCCTACCGTCACCAAGGTCAATGACCTCTCTAAATACTTTTGGAATCATAAATTCGATTTAAAACCTGAATCTTACAGGTTTATTAAACAATGGTCTATCCGCCATGTTTACTGGTCGGATTGTGTTGTGTTGTTGTGCTTTGACCAATGAAAAACTATGTGTAGCTTTTTGTTGTTACCCTGAATTGGATCCAAGGATTTAAAAATAAGTACTGAACGGATTCAGATACATATAAAAAAGGGGAAGCATAGCCTCCCCTTTTCAAAATTTATTTTCTAATATTCAGTTCCTTGATAAGTTCACGATATGTTACAATATCCTTCTTTTTCAAGTAATCCAAAAGACTTCTTCTTTTACCTACCAGTCTTACCAATGAACGTTCGGTGTTATAATCTTTGTGGTTTCTTTTTAGGTGCCCGGTCAAATGGTTGATGCGATGCGTGAACAAGGCAATTTGCCCTTCCGTTGAACCTGTGTTGTCTTCTTTTCCGCCGTGTTTCTTGAATATCTCGGCTTTGATCTCTTTGGTTAAATACATTCCAATATTGTTTTAAATGATTTTTATGTATTTGATTGATTTTCAATCAGGCCGCAAAGATAAGAATATTTTCGATTTCAACCAGTAATGTGTTTTTTATTTCCGAATTGGAATGTTCTGGATCAAATCGATATATAGGTTTATATTTTTCTTCAAGTCCCTTCTATGGGTTATAAAATCCAAGAAACCATGTTCTTGCACAAATTCAGAGGTTTGAAAATCGTCTGGGAGATCCTTTCCGGTGGCTTCCTTTACTACCCGTGGTCCCGCAAAACCGATCAATGCACCTGGCTCGGAAATATTGATATCGCCCAGCATCGCATAGGATGCCGTGGTACCACCTGTTGTTGGGTCTGTACACAATGATATATAGGGCAATCCTGCTTCTGCCAATTGTGCCAATTTTGCCGATGTTTTTGCCAACTGCATTAAGGATAGGGCGGCTTCCATCATTCGGGCCCCACCTGACTTTGAAATCATCAGAAATGGGACTTTCTTTTTAATGGCGTAATCTATGCCCCTTACTATTTTTTCACCAACAACACTCCCCATGGAACCCCCGATAAAATTAAAATCCATGCAGCAGATAACAATGTCCTTTCCAAACGACTTTCCATAGCCCGTTCGTACGGCATCTTTAAGACCTGTTTTCTTTTGGGCCGCTTTCAACCGATCGGTGTACTTCTTGGTATCTGTGAACTTTAGAGGGTCTTTTGAATGTAATTTGGCATCCAACTCTGTAAATTTATTGCCGTCGAAGAGAATTTCGAAATATTCCTTGCTTCCGATGCGAACATGATAATCATCTTCGGGACTTACGTAAAAGTTTTTTGCCAACTCCTCTGACTCAACGATCTTGCCTGTCGGGGATTTGTACCATAAACCTTTCGGCGTGTCCTTTTTTTGCTCAGTGGCAGTTTGTATTCCCTTTTCTTTTCTTTTGAACCACAACGACATATCTTCCATATTGGGTTGAACTTGTTTTCTTATAATGTATTTACATTATTGAGGTCTTCAAACGCTTTTTTCAAACGCTCTACAAAAGACTTTTCACCTTCGCGTAACCATACCCTTGGGTCATAATATTTTTTGTTGGGCTCATCCGGACCGTTAGGGTTTCCGATTTGTGACTGAAGAAAATCCTTTTTGCCCTGAACATAATCCCTTATGCCCGCCAAGAAGGCATATTGCAAATCGGTATCGATGTTCATTTTTATAACACCATAACTAATACCTTCCCTGATTTCCTCGACTGTCGATCCTGAACCACCATGGAATACAAAATCGATATGGTTGTGCTCCACGCCATATTTCTTGGTAATATACTCTTGTGAATTCTTAAGGATTTTTGGGGTTAATTTTACATTCCCCGGTTTATAAACCCCATGCACATTGCCGAAAGCAGCTGCAATCGTAAACCTAGGGCTTACTTTGGAAAGCTCTTCATATGCGTAGGCTACTTCTTCGGGTTGGGTATATAATTTTGAATCATCAACATCTGAATTGTCAACGCCATCTTCCTCACCTCCCGTGATTCCCAATTCTATTTCCAAGGTCATGCCCATCTTACTCATTCTAGCAAGATATCCCTTGCAGATTTCGATATTTTCCTCAATAGGCTCTTCGGATAAGTCGATCATATGCGAACTGAACAAAGGTTTGCCGGTTTCAGCGTAGTGCTTTTCACTCGCATCCAACATACCATCGATCCAAGGCAACAGTTTTTTCGCACAGTGATCCGTATGTAGAATAACCGTGGCACCATAAGCCTCTGCCAACTGATGTACGTGTTTTGCACCTGCAATGGCGCCTAGGATGGCAGCCCGTTGTCCTTCATTGGATAACCCTTTTCCCGCATTGAATTGAGCTCCACCATTTGAAAATTGAATTATCACAGGAGCATTAAGGGTTGCAGCGGTTTCCAAAACTCCATTTATAGTGTCGGAACCAATAACGTTTACGCCTGGTAGGGCAAAACCTTTTTTCTTCGCATAGTTGAAAATTTCCTGAACTTGGTCTCCGGTGGCTACACCAGGCTTAATATTATGGCCCATAATTTATTGGTCTTTAGATTTCTTAAAAAGTGAACCACAAAAGTAATAAATTATTAGGTCTAAAACGGATAGTTTATACCTATTTGTAAAACGGAATTCGAAAAATTATAGTCCCTGAACCATCTTTTTGAATTTTCTTCGGCCGGATTATAGGTCTTAAAACCAAGGTCTACCCGAATTAAAAAATAGGTGAAATCATAGCGAATGCCGAAACCGGTACCTAAGGCTATATCTGCAAGGGAATCGATACCATTAAAAGTCTTGTCAGGGTCATCCTCGTTATCGAATACATTCCAGATGTTCCCGGCATCGGCGAACAATGCCCCTTTAATATCACCAACCACAGGAAACCGATATTCTAGGTTGAAGGCTAATTTTAGATTCGCCTCATTAAAGTCATTGACTTCATCGGTTTTTCCTGGCCCAAGGGAATAGGGGTTCCAAGCCCTGTTGTCATTGGAGCCTCCGGCAAAATAACTGCGCACAAAGGGAATATTGTCAGCATTGCCATAAGGTATGGCGATACCAAAGAAACTTCGAAATGCCAAAACATTCGCCCGGCTCAGGTCCCAGTACTTGATATAATCGAATTCGGTCTTGATATATTGGGAGTAGGGAACACTAAAAACAAGTAGATCCCCGTCATCGTCTTCATTAAAGGGGACAATATGGGATAGGGCTGAAAGGAGATTCCCTGCACTTTCCACTTTCCAACGGAAACGATGATAGCTATTATCTGTTATCCCAGCTTTGTTGGTCGTGTTATAGGAGTAATTCGTTGCAAAAATAAGGTTGTCTTCTGTAAGCCGAATCCTTCTTTCCTCAATACTGCGTACGTCGTCAAAGTCACTACTGGTAGAAGTGACTGTGCCATTTATAATGGCTTCGGTAAATCCAGTGGTACCTGATGGGATTATCAATTCCGGACTGTCTGAGCTGTCATTGGCAACAAAATTTTCAGCAAGTTCGGGATATTCATCAGCATCATCATAAGAATCCGCGATAGCGTCCAAGCGCTCATAGGAGTTTTGGTATACATTGAAAAACCGGTCCGTATTTACGTTGTTGACAAACTGGATATTCAGTAATTCCACATTGTGTTTTTTAAGGTCATTGGGTTTCCAGTTATAGCCTAGAATGGTATTGAAGGTCTGTTTGTCCAACCCTATATTTTTCTGGACACTGCTTCCTAAAGAAAGCCTAGTCTGGGGCAAGGTATAACTGGGGATGAATCGATTGGTATTAACGAAAGGAAACCAAATCCGTGGAAAGGTCAAGTTGATATCGGCCCCAAATTCCAACAAGTTGAAAAAGCGGTTGTCCGTGGCGGTGATACTCTGGTCGTTCGAGGATCCAATATTCAACCTTCCCGTTAAACTCAGGTTTTCTGCCCCTTTAAAAAGATTGCGGGCCTGTAGCGATGGACTAAAGGCCAAACCAACTTGCTGTATGTTCGAGTGTGTGACATCCAAATCCATACCCAAGGAGTATTTAGGGCGTTCGGTTAAATAGATGTTGGCCGTTAGTCCTGTTTGTAGACTATCGGTCTCAAAGGCGATGGAAGGATATTTGAAAACGTTCAAATTCGTAATCTGTCGATAGGTCCTAGATCTGTTGATTTCCCTATATATGCTGTCTTTCTCAAAAAAGATGGCATCGGTTAAGGTTTTGGGTTTAAATCTCAATTTATCCTTATAATGGATGGTATATCCTGCATAGTCAATAGCCTGATGGTCATCTTCTTCACCCGATAGGATAAAATCGGTATAAATATTTATTTTCTTTAATTTTTCAATTTTATATTCCGAGGTCTTTATGTCATTGTTGCTTCGCGTTCGAAGATTGTCTATGTTCAGGTCAATGACCATGGCCTGATCGTTCCCTGCCTTGGTTGAATCCCTTGTGATAGCATAGTTGATCGAGCTCTCTTGAAAATTGCGTATTCCAGAATTACGGAAAATCGATGTTAACCGCTGACGTTCATTTTCAAAATTGGCCAAATCGAATTGCTGACCTTTTTTTATCAGGGATTCCGGTTTGGTCAACTGATAAATGGAATCGATGACTTTAGAAGAGACACGGTCCGATATGGTATCGATCATATAGGGTTTTCCCAAGGTGATCTTATAATCGATTTCAGCTCTTTTTGACCGTTTCAAGGTATCGATTACATAGGTCGTATTGTTATTGAAAAATCCTTTGCTGCTATAATAGGCCTTTAATCTTTCCAGGGATCTTCTGGTATCCGAAGTATCGATAATGGCGGGGGGTTCCCCAATATTCTGAAGCCATTCACTAAGGCCCTTTACCAAAAAAGATTCCCCTAATCGGTCGACCTGCTTTTCAGAGAGCAATTTCACCAAGCGTTCTTTTCTCTTATCCTTTTTATATAACCAATTCTGATAGGATGAATCCGGGTTTTGTTTGGCAAGGTTGAATAAGTTTAATCGCAACGGATAACCCAATAAGGTACTGTTGGGGTTTTGGATGATAAGACTATGTATATCCTCATTCCTCACTTTTTCCTCATCGGCATAAATAGCATTCTTGGTAAGAAGTAGTTCATGGTCATCAACCCGCTTCAAGGTATTGCATGAGGCAAGTACTACAGCAAAAAATAATAAGCTTATTTTAGCACTGGGGTTTTTGAAACGAAACGCTATCCTCATAGAAATCAAAAATACATTATTTGAATGGTTGGTAAAAGCCAAATAAAGTTTATAAAAAGCTTACAGCAAAAAAAGTACCGAAATCAGTATGGGATGTTTTTGGTTGAAGGTATTAAGACGGTGCAAGAGCTCTTGCATTCGAGTTTTGAGCCACATAAGGTTTATACCACGGACGGTGCCATAATCACATCCGATCGTGTTAAAACCGAGCTGATATCCGAGGCCGATCTACGTAAGATAAGCAGCCTGAAAAATCCGAATACGGTATTGGGTATATTCAAGTTTCCCGATAAAAAACCCGTCGATGATCTTGAATGGATTTTAGCCTTGGATGACATTAGGGATCCAGGGAATCTTGGCACCATTATAAGACTTTGCGATTGGTTTGGTATTCGGCATTTGGTGTGTTCGAATAATACGGTTGACTGTTATAATCCCAAAGTGTTGCAGGCTACCATGGGTTCCATTACCCGAGTCAATATGGTTTATACCGATCTTGTAGAATTCATACGTGCGTATCAAGGACCGGTTTATGGGACGTTCATGGGTGGTGAGCCTGTCCACGCCATCAAATTACCGCCAAAAGGAATCTTGGTCGTGGGCAACGAGGCCAATGGTATTTCGAATGAAATTGCAGGTTTGGTAGATCAACGTATAGGTATTCCCCAATTCGGAAGCGGGCATACAGAAAGTCTAAATGTCGCCACAGCGACAGCTATTTTCTTACATGAAATACGACGGATTGTAAAGTAATACGTTCTTTCAAGGTAGCGACCTGCCAATGATCATTATTCAAAGGTGAAATTCACAAAGAGTCCCCGGGTTCGCATACCATCAAGATTGCCAGTCCATGGGCTGTTGGGGTCGTTGTCGGGCACCAGTTCATCACTTATGGCAAAAACACCCCGTATGGAAGGCGTAAATTTAAAGTACTCTAGATAAAAATCTATGCCGAAACCCAGCTCATAATTGTAGACCATTTTTTTCATTCTGAAAGTACCCCCTGAATTGTCATCAAGGCTATCTTCGTTGCTTCCTAAATTTAAGGAAGTAGAAGCCCCCCCGATTAAAAACGGTTTCCAATTCCCAATTCTTCGGGTACTTACCTTTAGCAGTACGGGAAAATTGATATACGTCGACTTTACCTCCCTAATGGCCTCATTCTCTTCGGTAAAACCGGGGAAACCCAACGTTCTGGAATTATATAAAAGACCAGGTTCAAATCGAACATCCAAAAACTCGTTGATACGCATCTCACCGATAAGACCTACATTGAAACCCAAGGATTTGTCAACCAGAATATCATTGCCGTCGTTCTTGTAGTCGAATTTAAAATCATACTGGTTAAAGCCCAGAAAATAGCCCCAATTCAATAAAGGCTCATCCTCATTCTCCAAATTGATGACAGGGTCTTCATTGAATTGCGCCATCATCGAATGGCTTAAAAATATCAAGCCGAACAGGGTCAATACTAATTTTTTCATAGTTTATTTTGTGGCTATATAAATAGATGCAACCCCAAAGGTCTGCGGTTTGTTCATTACATCTATAAACCCGATTTTTCGTAAAATATTGTTGAACTCCTGACCATGGGGAAAAACTGAGGCCGATTCGCTTAAATAGGCATAGGCAGAATCATCCTTGGAAAACAATCGGCCTATTCTAGGAAGCATGTATTTTGTGTAAAAAGCGTACCCTTGTTTAAAGGGTGTTTTTGAAGGTACAGCGGTTTCCAAGACCACAAAAGTACCCTTGGGTTTCAATACCCGATGAATTTCAGCAAGTCCTTTTTCCAACGTCTCGAAATTACGCACCCCAAAGGCGACGGTTACCGCATCGAAAGTATTGTTTTCAAAGGGTAGGTTTTCACTGTCCCCTTCGATCATGTCTATGGTTTGGGCCAACTCTTTGTCAAGAACCTTTTTCTTGCCCACCTCGAGCATGCCAGGGGAAAGGTCCAAACCTATGATTTTTTGAGCCCCTGTTTGAACGAGATTGATAGCTAAATCCCCGGTACCGGTAGCGATATCGAGTATTATTTTAGGTTGCTTCTTCTTCAGGATGGCAACAACCCGTTTTCTCCATGTAATATCAATTCCAAAGGAAATGACACGGTTTAATCCATCATAATTCCCTGAAATTTTGTCGAACATTTGGGTGACCTGCTCCTTTTTTCCTAAATCCGAATCTTTATACGGTGTTACTTTATTGGCCATTGAAAAAATTTCGACAAAGATACAATTTAGCTGTGAGCTACTCTTTTATTTCCTTGGTAAAGGGCATAAGCACGTTACTATTCACATATTAATGTGGGGTTGAACCTAAAAAATATGTAATTTTGTGACGCATTTTGCCTATATTTTTATTCAATGAGCTGTTTATTACGCGTATTATGCCAAAAACCATTTCTTTTTGAAGCCCTCTTAAGAAATCATGGCCTTAACGGTGAAATCAATACCTTTACTACATGAAAATTATAATTGCCGGTGCTGGTGAAGTTGGGTTTCACTTGGCAAAACTACTCTCCTACGAATCTCAGAACATTACCTTGATCGATACTGAAAAAGAGAGTTTGGTTTATGCTGATAATCATTTGGACATTAGGGTGTTACGGGGTGATGCCACGTCGATATCATTGCTGAAAGAGGCTGAGGTACACCAATCTGAACTGGTTATCGGGGTCACTTCTTCAGAGACTACCAATATTACCTTTTGTATGTTGGCCAAGCAATTGGGTTGTAAGCGGACCATAGCGAGAATATCAAATACAGAGTTTATACAGAATAAAGATATCATTCGCTTTTCTGAATTGGGAATCGATGAATTGATTTCCCCTGAGCAGTTAGCCGCTGAAGAAATTCAACTTTTATTGAACAAATCGGCCTTTAATGATACGTATGAATTCGAAGGGGGCAAATTGATCATGGTAGGGGTCTTATTGCAGAAAAATGCACCATTTGTTGGTAAAATGGTCAAGGAAGCTGCCCATATATTCCCAGAACTTCATTTTATGCCCATAGCGCTGCAGCGTTCGGGGACCCAGTTTACCGTAATTCCTAGAGGGGATACCATTTTCAAGGATGGGGATCAGGTCTATTTTATTACAACACCTGAAGGTGTGGACGAGTTATATAAATTGACCAACAAGAAGAAGGAAGAAATCAAGAACGTGATGATTCTTGGTGGCAGCAAGGTTGGTTTTAAGACGGCACGAGATCTTTGTGCCAAGAAGTTCAATGTTAAGCTCATCGAGAAGAACAAAGAAAAGGCCTTTGATTTGGCCGATGATCTTCCCAATGCACTTGTCATCAATGGTGACGGTAGAAATGTTGAATTGCTTGAGGAAGAGAGTTTGGATTCCATGGATGCCTTTGTGGCGGTAACGGGTAATTCCGAAACAAATATTATGTCATGTTTGGTGGCAAAGTCCAAACATATTAAAAAAACAATCGCACTGGTTGAGAATATGGACTATTTCCAACTTTCGCATTCCATCGGCATAGATACGTTGATCAATAAAAAACTTTTGGCCGCCAACCATATTTTTAGGCATATCCGAAAAGGGGAGGTGGTTGCCCTGATGCGGCTTAATAATATCAATTCTGAAATACTGGAGTTTGAAGTAAAAAAAACGTCGCGTGTTGCCGGTAAGAACATCCGGGATATTGATTTTCCCCGGGAGGCAACCATTGGTGGTGTGGTCCGGGATGGTAAAGGTATTATTGCACTTGGTGGTTTTAAAATTCAGGCAGGGGATAGGGTAGTGGTTTGTTGTTTACCAGAAGCCATTCCGAAAATCGAACGTTTATTCCTCTAATATGTCCCTAAATTCCAAAATCATAATCCATTTAATGGGGCTGCTCTTACTCTTTAATGGGCTGTTCATGCTCATTGCCGCTGTCATGAGTGGTATCTATGATGATGGTGCGACCTTGGATATTGCCTTGGCTTCGATAACATCAATGTTCATTGGGGTTACGGGAATGTATTTTACGAGAAACCATAAAAAGGAGGTAAAGCGTAAGGAAGGATATATCATTGTAACTTTTGGGTGGATTGTAATGTCTATTTCAGGGATGTTGCCTTACTTGTTCTCTGGGGCGATACCCGATGTCACCAACGCCTTTTTTGAAACAATTTCTGGATATACGACTACAGGAGCCACGATATTAAACGATATTGAGGTTTTGCCAAAAGGTATTCTGATTTGGAGAAGCCTTACCCATTGGATCGGGGGCATGGGAATCATAGTGTTGGCTATTGCCATTCTACCTCTTTTGGGGATTGGGGGTATGCAGTTGTTCGCGGCAGAGGCACCGGGTCCCAGTGCCGATAAATTACATCCCAGGATCACCGATACTGCAAAGCGACTTTGGTATATTTATGTGGGTTATACCATTGCCGAAACCATATTGTTGCAGTTTGCGGGCATGTCATTTTTTGATGCCTTGAACCATTCCTTAGCCACCTTGTCCACAGGTGGGTTCTCTACAAAAAACGCCAGTTTGGCGTATTGGAACGACCAACCGCTGATACAATATATCGTTATCTTTTTCATGTTTTTGGCAGGGAGTAATTTTGTGCTTAGCTATTTTGCCTTTAAAGGGAAAGTACAACGAGTACTCATGGATGAGGAATTTAAATTCTATTTTACCTTTGTCGTGTTATTCTCCCTAATCGTTGCTTCGGTGGTTTATTTCCAGGCGAATGTTCCCGTATCCGATTATCATCCCATGGTCTACGGACCTGCGGAAAGTGCATTTAGGCATGGCCTTTTTCAAGTTGTTTCCGTAATAACGACCACAGGCTTCGTTACAGCCGATTTTAGCAGTTGGACCCCCTTTCTTAAGGTCTTCTTTTTTGGTTTGTTTTTTCTGGGTGGTTCGGCCGGGTCAACAGCCGGTGGTATAAAAGTTATGAGACATCTTCTTATTATAAAGAACGGTATATTGGAGTTTAAGAGAACCTTGCATGCAAATGCAGTTATTCCTGTGCGCTATAATAATAAAACGGTAAAGGAGCATATTGTCTATAATATAATCGCCTTTTTTGTGTTGTACATGTTGTTGTTTATCATCGGTTCCATGGGGTTGGGTTTGTTGGGATTGGATTTTGAATCTGCCGTAGGAGGTGCTGCCTCCTCTTTGGGCAATGTTGGGCCCGCGTTGGGCACACTTCATCCCTTAAGTAATTTTAACGGGTTGCCCATGTTGGGCAAATGGTGGCTCGGTTTTCTAATGCTTTTAGGAAGATTGGAACTCTTCACCGTACTGATTATCCTAACTCCCTACTTCTGGAAAGACATATAAAAAAAACCCGCTTTTGCGGGTTTTTGATTTTATAATACAGCTTTGATCCGTGAAACGGCTTCCCTCAGTTCCTTTTCAGAAGCGGCATAAGAGATTCGAATACAATTAGGGTTCCCAAAGGCTTCCCCGGTTACGGTAGCAACATTTGCATGTTCCAATAAGTACAAAGCAAAGTCCGAGGCATTATTGATCTTCGTGCCTTTCATCGTTTTCCCAAAGAAACTGGATATATCAGGAAATACATAGAAAGCGCCCTCTGGGATGTTGAGATTGAAACCTTCGATTTCCCCTAAAAGACCAAGGATCAAATCCCTTCGTTTATGAAACTCATCGATCATAAACTTTATTTTACTTACAGGGGCCTCCAAGGCCGTGATTGTTGCCCTTTGTGCAATGGCGTTGGCGCCACTGGTATTTTGCCCTTGAAACTTGGTACATGCTTTTGCGACCCATTGTGGCCCTCCGATATATCCGATACGCCAACCCGTCATGGCAAAGGCCTTTGATACCCCGTTGACGGTTATGGTGCGATCATACATGCCTTCTATGCCGGCAATACTGACATGACCTCCTCTAAAATTGATATGCTCATAAATCTCATCGGATACCACAAAAATATCCGGATGCTTTCTTAAGACTTCGGCCAACCCTTTTAATTCTTTCTCATTATAAACCGATCCACTAGGGTTGCAGGGTGAACTAAACCACATCATTTTGGTCTTCGGCGTAATGGCTGCCTCAAGTTGTTCAGGTGTCATTTTGAAATCTGTCGCTATAGACGTAGGAACTTCGACAGGAACACCTTCAGCAAGTTTAACGATGTCGCTATAACTTACCCAATATGGGGCGGGTAAGATAACCTCGTCTCCCTTGTTCAACATGACCATGGCAATATTTGCCAAGGACTGTTTTGCACCGGTCGAAACTACGATCTGGTTCAGAGCGTATTCTAGATTATTGTCCCTTTTGAATTTGTTCGCTATGGCCTGTTTTAAATCCACATAGCCATCCACAGGGGAATAACTGCTATAATTCTCGTCAACGGCTTTTTTGGCGGCTTCCTTTATGAAATCAGGAATATTGAAATCGGGTTCCCCCAAACTCAACCCTATGATATCTTTGCCTTGCCCCCTTAGTTCCCTAGCTTTAGCAGCCATGGCCAATGTGGCCGAAGTAGCCATATTGTTAATTCTTTCGGATAAATGGTTGTTCATTGAAATACTAAATTTACTGGTACTGTAAAGTGGGTTTTTTACCCAATTCCCTTAAATGTTTGAAGTGCGAAATTATAGCTTTTCTCGTAGTTTTATATTCGTTATAGGGTAAATTATACTCTTTTGCTGTTTGTTTAACAATTTTGGAAATATTTGTGTAATGTATATGGCTGATATTGGGAAAAATATGGTGTTCTACCTGGTGGTTCAATCCTCCGGTAAACCAGTTTACAATCCGATTCTTGGTGCCGAAATTCACCGTGGTGAATAGTTGATGTATCGCCCAGGTATTTTTCATAGTCCCATTTTCATCGGGTAGGGGGGTTTCGGCCTGATCGACGACATGGGCCAATTGGAATACCACGCTAAGGATAACACCCGCCACATAGTGCATTACAAAAAAGCCAAGTAAAATTTTCCACCAAGCAATATCCAAAAGAAGCATGGGCAATACGATCCATATGGCTACATAGATTGTTTTGGTAATGACCAAAGTACTCCAATTGATCACTGGGTTGGGTAATTTGCCAAAGGAAAGCTTTCGCTTCATATACCGGTACATTTGCTGAAAGTCCGTGGTAATGGCCCAATTGAAGGTCAACAGTCCATAAAGAAATATGGAATAATAATGCTGGAACCTGTGGTATTTATGCCATTCGGCATGTTTGGAAAAGCGTAAGATACGACCTGCTTCCAAATCTTCATCATGTTCATGGATATTGGTATACGTATGATGCAATACATTGTGCTGTACTTGCCAGTTGTATACATTACCTGCAAGGATATAAATACTGCCTCCCATGATCTTATTGATCCATTTTTTAGATGAATAGGAGCCATGATTGCCATCATGCATGACATTCATGCCAACCCCGGCCATGCCTATACCCATGACAATGGTCAATAGCAAGTTGGCCCAATTGGGCAATCCTAAGGTCAATATTAAGAAATAAGGTGTAAGGAAAAGGGCGAACATGAAAATGGTCTTTATGTGTAAGCGCCAATCACCGGTTTTCTTCTTATGGTTCTCTTTGAAATATTCGTTTACTCTTTTGTTTAAAGTCTTAAAAAATTGGGCGGAATCCTTTCTTGAAAATCGAACTGTTTTTGTATCCATCTGTTGAATGCTTTGTGTAAATATAACGCAATAATAGACTTGTTTATGCGATTGCTTCCTTATATAGGGAATAGATATGTTTTTGAATATGCTATTTTTGCAGCTACAAAGATAAACATGAAAGCTGAGATAGTATTTAAATATTTTCCCAATTTATCGGATAATCAGCGTCAGCAGTTTATGCAATTGGAAAATTTGTACAAGGATTGGAACCTCAAAATCAACGTAGTATCCCGAAAGGATATAGAGGAATTGTACGTGCGCCATGTTTTGCATTCGTTGGGAATCGCCATGGTACAAAGGTTTGAGCCGGGCAGCGAAATTTTGGATGTAGGTACCGGAGGCGGTTTTCCAGGAATACCACTTGCCATTTTGTTTCCCGAATCAAATTTCACTTTGGTAGATTCTATCGGGAAAAAAATAAAGGTGGTTGAAGAAGTGGTAGATGGCCTGCAATTGCAAAATGTAACCGCCATACATGGCAGGGTTGAAGATCTTGACAAAAAGTTCGATTTTATTGTGAGTAGGGCGGTTGCCGCCATGCCTACCTTTGTGCATTGGGTAAAGGGAAAAATCAAAAAAGAATCGAAACACGAAAGGCGAAACGGAATTCTTTATTTAAAAGGAGGGGATTTGACGGAAGAACTGAAAGACTATAGGAATGCTAAGGTTTTTGAGGTATCCGACTATTTCCCGGAAGCTTTTTTTGAAACAAAAAAAGTGGTGTACCTACCCTTAAAATTCAAGGGGTGACCTCTTAGATCTTTAACATTGAATTGAAAGAATATCTGCAATCTTCAGCGTACTTCTTAATATATTTCTGCACTCTGTTCAAATAAGTGAACATGCTGTTCATTGAAGTGTTTTGATTGTTGTTTTCGGCATTCATAGGCTCTTATTTAGGGTTTCTGTAGTTTCTATTCACTAAAAATTTACAATTATTTAACGTTAAATTTACATAGAAATTGCCCAGATATCCAAATAAACGATGTTAAAGTATTTATAATTAGGTATTTATGATTCTTATTGCAATTTTTATTTGATGTATTATTAGTTCATCCAAAATGAACAATTCCCTTGACAGGGAGCAAGGCGAATGGAGACTATCGTTTAGTACGGCATTGGTTTTCTTTACATCCTTGAACTACTCGCCCAGCGGTTATAAAAGGTCCGGTTTTACTCGCATTTAAAGTCTTTGGGCTTGTATATGACCTTGGTGTTCTTGACATCTTTCCTTTGAATACCATTATTTATTTGGCCTATCCTATTTCCCTTACAGTCGAAAACAAAAATAGCCGTATTGCAATATGGGCAGCAATCCTCAAAAACGAATACGGTTTGAAATTTGTAGGTCGCTTGTGCGATATAGAAGTATTTACTAAAATCTGAGGGAGTTGCTTCCCTATCTTCTATTTCATTTTTTAACCAAGATAAGTCCTCGGTGGGATTGATTACTCCACAAACGGAGTCATCATTATCAGAGCAGGAAATTATGATTATAACTGCCCATAATACGAACATCTTTGTTTTCATAGGGTATAGTACCGAATTTTGTATTATGATAAGATGCGAGAAATCAAATAGGTTGCAAAAATAAAAAGCCCTTACTCTATTTTAAAAAGTAAAGGCCTTGAATAATACCATTTTTAACCAATATTGTTATCCCAAAAATGGATATCTATAATCGATAGGGGTCACGAAAGTCTCTTTGATCAATCTTGGGGAGACCCATCGTAATAGATTTTGGGCCGATCCTGCCTTGTCATTGGTTCCCGATGCACGGGCACCACCAAAAGGTTGCTGGCCAACAACGGCACCGGTAGGCTTGTCATTGATGTAGAAATTACCCGCACAGTTCTGCAAAGCTTTGGTCGCTTCATCAATGGCGTACCGATCTTTCGATAAAACAGCCCCTGTCAATGCGTATTCTGAGGTAGTGTCGATCAATTGCAATGTTGCAGACCAATCCTTGTCATCATATACATATACCGTTACCACTGGACCGAACAATTCGGTTTCCATGGTGGTATAATGGGGGTCCGTGGTCAAAATAACCGTAGGATCTATAAAATAACCCTTCGATTTGTCATAATTTCCACCGGCCACAATCGCGGCATCCTTATCTTTTTTCGCTTGGTCAATGTATTTGGCCAATTTGTCAAATGATCCTTCATGGATGACCGCCGTGATAAAATTCGTCATATCATCAGGTGAACCGGGTTTGTTGAACGACGCTATATCCTTCCTTACCAATTCCAAAATCTCCTTCGAAGTCGATTTGGGCAAATATACCCTTGAAGCTGCACTGCATTTTTGTCCTTGGAATTCAAAGGCACCCCTTGTAATGGCTGTAGCAACTTGTTGCGGATTTGCCGTTGGGTGTGCCAAGATAAAATCCTTGCCTCCGGTTTCACCGACGATTCTTGGGTATGTTTTATAGGTGTGAATATTGTTTCCGATCTGTTTCCAAAGTTCTTTGAAAACATGGGTCGAACCTGTAAAATGCAAACCAGCAAAATCGGGACTATCCAATAGGGTTTTGGTAATCATTACGGGATCGCCATAGACCACATTGATGACACCGTCGGGAAGACCAGCCTCTTTGAAGACATCGACAATCACCTTCGCGGAAAATATTTGACTATCACTGGGTTTCCAAACCACAACATTGCCCATCATCGCCGCACTAGCGGGTAAGTTACCGGCAATAGCCGTGAAATTGAATGGGGTAATGGCATAAACGAATCCTTCCAAAGGGCGATATTCCACACGGTTCCAAACCCCTTCCGAAGAATCGGGCTGTTCTTCATATATTTGGGACATATATTCCACATTGAAGCGAAGGAAATCGATGAGTTCGCACGCGGCATCAATCTCGGCCTGGTGTATGGTCTTTGATTGTGCGATCATGGTTGCGGCGTTGATCTTGGCCCGAAACGGCCCGGCAATCAGGTCAGCGGCTTTTAAGAAAATAGCCGCCCGCTGCTCCCATGTTAAATTGGCCCATGCGGTTCTTGAATCCAAGGCATTTTTAATGGCATGGTCCACATGCTCTTTGTCGGCCAAATGGTATTGGCCAACGCTATGTTTATGGTCATGGGGTGGGGAGATAGGTTTCGTGTTCCCTGTCTTTATTTCCTTGCCTCCAATATAGAATGGAATATCGGTATTCCCATTAAAAAACGTCTCGTATTGTTCCAATACTTCCTTTCTTTCCGGGCTACCGGGAGCATAACTTTTTATTGGCTCATTGATGGCCGTTGGTACCTGAAAAAAACCTTTACCCATTGTCGTATATTTTAAATTGAAAAACTGCCCAAAGGTACGGATTTGGGAATGGATAAAAAACTAATTGAAATGTAAAAGAAGAATCAATTCAATGCAAAAGGGGCACTGAATTTAAATGTAGGGATATACACCCTGAATTTTTCGGAAGTAGCTATGTTGATCATATTGTAATGACCTTTCATCGCCCCGATCGTAGAGGCTAAAAGGCAACCCGAATTGTACGTATGTGACTCTCCGGGCTTGATTACCGGTTTTTTGCCAATGACCCCTTCCCCATCAAGAACCTCGGTTTCGTTAAGGGAATCATAGATGCGCCAATGACGGGAAGTCAACTGAACCGAATCCTTGCTTTGATTTTCAATGGTGATCGTATAACCAAAAGCAAAATGCATTTTGTAATTTTTGAAGAACGTACCTTCAAAACTCGTGTTCACTGATATTTTAATTCCTTTCGTTACTTGTGTTATCATCCTCATTTTTAAATGTTATTAAGCGTCCAGTGAGCACTAGGATTACTGAAATGCTAGCTAAAATAAAAAAAATCGTACTTAAAAAAAGATATTTAACTATTGTTTATAATTCCTTCTTCCAAGAAATTTCCCAGGGCATGATACCGGTCGCTACAAAAGCTGGTCATGAAAACCCAACCACTGTCCACGATAAATTCATGCGACTGCTGAAAAACCAATAGTGGGGCAAGTTAATAAACAAAGATTGATTGTGGAAACTATAGGGAATATGATCGGTATAATTCCATTTTTTTCTGACATACACCAGCTAACTGGCTAGTGTAGAGCGCGATCGCATGCAGAAAGGGGCCAATGCCGACTTTCGAAAGCAATTTGTTGCCCATTGGTATCATAGGGGATGATGCCGATATTTTAATTGCTTATAAATTGTGAATTAGCTGATCCCACACCTATAATACTGTCATAAATATCCCCAAAATTACGGTAATAGACCAATATTAAATAGCTATTTTCCGTAAAGTGGAAATTCCCTGAAATGGTGTTCAATTCCAAGACTTCATTATCCCTTTCAATAACATATTTATAATTGTAAAACCCTTGTTTGAACTTTATAGTGGCCTCCATCATTCCATTGGATTCATTGTAGGTCATCTTGTTTTCAGGCGCTAAAGCATAGTTATTGAACTTCCCATATACATAAACATCGTCTAAGCCAATAACTTCAGAGTAAGGAATACTAAAATGCACAAGGGTGTATTCGGCTTCGCGGGATACATCATCGCCCTGTAATGTTCGTACGACAAAGTCGCCATTAATGTCAGGAAAATAGGTATAGGGTCTTTCTGCCCTAAAGCGATCCGGAAAAAGGAAATGGTTGTACAAATCCATGATTTCTATACGGGATATCGCAGAACTTGGGGCCCTTAAATCTTTCGTATCGAAATTCAAATATTCATTGCCGCCATAAAAACTGGTTTCCTGGTCATATTTATATACAAGTTCGTCACCCAATGTAAATTGTGGTGCAATATTGCAGATGGCCGTGGGCCAGTGGTAATTTTGAAGAATGGCGACTTTAACTTCCTTTTTTGGATTTACCCAATTGAAGCCCCCTGCATTGATGTTGAATTGTACAACTTGCTTTTCGTTGATAAAGGAAAAATCCCTGCTGCGTTTTACAACGCCACCCACTTTGACCAAATCTTTATAGACAATGAATCTTCTCGAAAATTGTAGGTCGTTGCTGCCATTGTAGATTTCCAATATGAAATTACCACTTACCTTAAGACCCACGTTGTCATTGGGGATGGTCAATTTGTAGTTGGAATATGGTTGTAGGGTGGTATAACTGTTTTCATAATCCACGATGCGTTGGTTGTCAATGCCACTCAAATATTGTGATTTCAATAATCTGGAAGGCGTCCAATCATAATCGCAATGTACGATCTTATAATAATAATCCTGTTCATTGGCCAAAAGGTCATCAAACTCCAAGAAAATAGGTTCCCCCATTTGAACAATAGGAAATTGATCTTCTCTTTCCCCCTTAAAAACAATCGATTTTATATTTGTAGGGGCGTTTACTTCTTCTTGAACCTGGGCAAATAATGAAGGTACAAAAAGCAAGAGTATAAAATGTTTAAGAGAAAGCCGCATTTAGGGTAGAATTTTCTGGTAAAGGTAAACAAAAACCATACCTTTCAAATTCTCTACGGTGAAATGCCAAATTTATGGACGATAATTATGAATACTTTCCATTAAGTGCTATTTTTGCCCGAAAATTTGTTAACCTAAGGTCTACAAAATATGTCTAAAGACATTCGAATACGAAAGGGTTTGAACATTAAGCTTGTAGGTGCTGCCGAGAAGACTACTTCCAAAGCGGTCTTAAGCAATGTTTATGCGTTAAACCTTACTGATTTTTATGGAATTACACCTAAGATGTTGGTAAAACAAGGTGCAGAGGTCAAAGCCGGTGAACCGCTTTTTTACAACAAGAACATTGAGGCAATGAAGTTCGTTTCCCCTGTGAGTGGTGAATTGGTTGAGATTAATAGGGGGGCTAGGCGACGAATCCTTTCACTTAAAATACTTGCCGACAAGTCGCAGACAGCTATAGAACATGGCGCTTTTGATGTTTCCAAAGCATCAGCGGCTGCGATTAAAGACCATTTGCTTAAAACGGGATGTTGGCCTTTTATCAAGCAAAGACCCTATGATATAATCGCCGATCCCGATGCAAATCCCAAGTCGATTTTTATTTCAGGATATACTACAGCCCCTTTGGCAGCTGAAAGCGATTATGTCTTAGAAGGAAAGGAAAAAGAATTACAAACCGCGGTTTCGGCCTTGGGTAAATTAACCCATGGAAAAGTACACGTTTCTGTCGGTACCAAATCAAATTCTCCCTTAGCCGGACTTAACGGCATAGAATTACATAAAGTTTCTGGGCCACACCCAGCCGGACTTATCGGCACCCAAATCAACAAGATCGATCCCATTAATAAAGGGGAATTAATCTGGACCGTAACCCCGCAGGATTTGGTAATCATCGGGGAGTTGCTTTTGACTGGAACGTTCAACGCCGAACGTATTGTGGCATTGGCCGGTTCATCGGTAAAGGCTCCAAAATACTATAAATCAAAAATCGGTGCCGAAATAGCTACTTTTCTTTATGGTAGTGGGGTCAAAGATATCGATTTCAGGGTAATCAATGGAGATGTGTTGACCGGTGCCAAGAGTAGACCGGATGGCCATTTGGGATATTACAATAACACCGTGACCGCTATTCCGGAAGGGGACGATTATGAATTCTTCGGTTGGACCCGACCGGTATTCAATAAAATATCAACTACCAGGGCTTTGACATTCTCTTGGTTGCAACCCAATAAGAAATATGATTTAAACACGAATACCAATGGAGAACATAGGGCATTTGTGGTTACCGGACAATATGAGGAAGTCTTCCCCATGGATATTTTCCCCATGCAACTGCTTAAAGCATGTATGGTAAAAGACCTTGATGAAATGGAACAATTGGGATTGTATGAAGTGGCCCCTGAGGATTTTTCATTGACTGAATTCATTTGTATTTCCAAGCAACCCCACCAAAAGATAATCCGCGAGGGGTTGGATTTATTATATAAAGAAATAGGCTAAAAGATGAGTGATAAAAGACTGACTTTTAAGAAAAGACTGCACATACTTAAGCATCATTTTAGGGATAAGAAAATGGCTCCGGCATTCGCCGCTTTCCATACTTTCTTGTTCACACCCGATGAGACGACCCATACAGGAGCACATATTCGGGGTGCTGATGATTTAAAGCGTACCATGAATATGGTGATCCTGGCTTTGGTCCCAGTATTGTTGTTTTCCATGTTCAATGCCGGATACCAACACTATGCGGCAATCGATGCGGCTAATAATATATCGCGTGAGCTTTCATTGTGGGATAATTTTCTTACTTGGGACAACTTCTGGATCGGCATTATCAAGGTATTGCCTTTGGTAGTAGTGTCTTACGGAGTAGGTTTGGGTGTCGAGTTTATTTTTGCGATCATCAAAGGGCATGAAGTAGAAGAAGGGTATTTG
>NZ_JBATHS010000069.1:0-4993 GCF_049667165.1 Maribacter sp. | reverse complement strand
TAACGGGCAACAGCCTACAGATAGATATAGAAGGTGGATCATCGACAACCGTGGACCTATCCAGTTTGGTGGGCACGGACGACCAGATCGCCGATGAAGTGAACATCACCGATGCGGCAGGTAACTTCACCGCTACGGAAGTAGAGGGTGCCTTGGCCGAATTGGCCGCGGGCAGTACCGATGACCAGAATTTGACGGGCGCCACCTTAACGGGCAACAGCCTACAGATAGATATAGAAGGAGGGTCATCGACAACCGTCGACCTATCCAGTTTGGTGGGCACGGACGACCAACAATTGGATGATCCCAACACCTTGTTCAACGCAGGAACAAACGAGTTGACAATAGCCTTAGAGGATGGTGGAACGGCAACAGCCGATTTGAGTGCATTGGATAATCCAGGAACGGACGACCAGACAGTGGACGGACTTACCTTCAATTCGGGAACCGGCGAATTGGCCATTTCCTTGGAGGACGATGGTGCCGCCCCTGTGACCGTTAACTTGAGTGCTTTGGATACCGATACGGATGACCAGCAAGTGGATACCTTCAGTTTCAATGCTGGAACGGGCGAACTTACCCTTGAGGTACAGGACGACGGCCAGGCACCACATGTTGCCGACCTATCCGCTTTGGACACGAACACCACGAATACGAGTTTGACGGAGGACGGGACGAACCTTATCTTGACGGACAGTGATACGAATACAGTGACCATACCATTGGCCGATTTAGGTACGGACGACCAATACGATGATGAAGTTCTTTTGCGAACAGCGATTGATGTCGATGATGCGGAAAAAAGTGTAGCACAAGGTTATGTGGAAGAAACTACGGTTCAGGAAGTGATTAATGCTATCGCACCTATCACTTCAAAAGCAGCTAGAATTTTCTATCCGCCTTCCATTGCAGTTGATGCTTCTACAGTTGTCAATAATGTAACCATTGATTTATATCAAGAATATATCGATCAATTTGGCAGCCCTACTATGGCCAGTGCAGGGGCACCTGCTGCGGTGCCAACATATGGAAAAACCGAGCTCTATTACTATGTGACCTATGCAGATCCTGCGGTGTTGAATATTGATAGCATAAGTGCCGATGGCGTAATGCAGTATGATGTGGTGGGTACGCCTGCAGATTATAATTCATTGATCAACGTAGTATTTGTAGTTAAATAATAGTAATAAAGAATACCGACCCAAATCGATTTGAAACACTCCAAGACATATAAAACTATATTCCTCAGCATGGTGTTTACCTTGTTGGGGATTGTTGTGTCTCATGCACAGTTTTTGTTGCAGGCGCCCAATAGTAGTGATGAACATAATTACCAATGGTTCGAGGCTTCGGACACTTCAACGGTCCTAGGTACTGATTTCTTTTATGAAGTAACTACGCCTGGGATTTATTTTGCAACATATGATGGTACCCTTTGTGGTTCAAATGCATCGGGTTATTTTATTGTAACCAATTGCAGTTCACCCGATAATGAGGTTACTTTGGATATAAGTGCTAATGTGGATCTTTCCTCTGGTGCTACCTTGAGTTGGAGTCCCGCAGTAACTGGGGACCAAACCCGCCCCACGGTGATTTCAACGTTGAGCGTTACACGATATACAGCGACGGTAACCAAAGCGGGGAATAGTTTTGATTTACCGAATTTTACCGTGGTGTGTATTGATCAGTCAGCAATATTGGTTGATGATGTTGTGACAACGGATGAGGATGTGCCGGTGATCGTTGATATTTATGCCAATGATTCTGATTTACCTACCACTGGGGCTATGACAACTACAAATCCAACCAATGGGGTAATAACTATAAATGAAAATGGAACTCCAAATAATCCAACAGACGATGTGGTTATTTATACTCCAAATCCTAATTATAATGGCCCTGATTCCTTTGATTACACCGTTTGTAATTCTTCTGGGGATTGTAGTACGGCTACAGTAACTATAGACGTATTGCCTATTATTGATGCTTTTGATGACTCAGTCGCAACAGATGAAAATGTACCTGTCAATATTTATATTCTGAACAACGATAATGATTATTCCTCGCTCACAACGATAACAAATACGTTACCATCGGATGGTATCGTAACCATAAATGATAATGGGACACCAACTTCTAGAATTGATGATAATTTAACGTACACCCCTAACCTTGGATTTATTGGTACTGACGTTTTTACATATACGATTTGTGATGATTTATCTAACTGTAGTACGGCAACGATTACGATTGTTGTGAATCCTATGGGCGCTGATCTTGATACGGATAATGATGGTATCATTGATAGTTTTGAAGATTTGGATTTGGATGGCGATGGTGACCCATCTACAAATCCTACTGACACCGATGAAGATGGGTTTGCCGATTATTTGGATATCGATAGTGATAATGATGGTATTCCCGATAATGTTGAAGCTCAAAGTACGGCAGATTATATTGCCCCAAGTGGACAAGACGACAATGGCAACGGGTTGGATGATATTTACGAGATTACTTCATTAGGAATATTCCCAATTGATACAGATGGGGATAATATGCCGGATTATTTAGACGATGATAGTGATAATGATAATGTACCCGACCGTATTGAAGGGCATGATCAAGATCATGATGGTATTGCTGATGTACTTTTCATAGGATCTGATAAAGATAATGACGGTCTCGATGATGGTTATGAGGGGTATACGGTAATTGATGTCGACGTAAACGATGAAATGGACGATCCATTTGATAATTTACCAAATACAGATGGCGATAATGAATCAGATTATAGGGATACCAATGATGATGATGATGCATTGATGACCATAGATGAAGATCTTAATGGCGATGGGGATTATTCAAACGATGATACCGATGGCGATGGCACCCCTGATTACCTTCAACCCAATGTCCCTGAAGAGGAAGTGGAAGTCTTTAACGTGATCACCCCAAATGGTGATGGGGTCCACGATGTCTTGGTCATAAGTGGTTTGCAAAATTATCCGGAGAATACCATAAGAATTTATAATAGATGGGGTGTTTTGGTCTATACAACGAAAGCATACAATACCAATGGTAATACTTTTGATGGCACTTCTGAAGGAAGGGTTACGATCGAAAAAGACAACAAACTACCCGTCGGTACCTATTTCTATATCCTTGATTATGTAGATGTAACCGGTAAGACGGTAACACTGTCAGGGTATATATATATCAATAGATGATGATTATGATGAAGTATATGAGACAGATTGGAATAGGAATGCGGATACTGGGTTTAATAGGTTTTGTGGTGTTGTTCTTTCCAGCAGAAGTACAGGCCCAACAAGATGCCCAATATACGCAATATATGTACAATACGGTGAGTGTTAATCCTGGATATGCAGGTTCAAGGGGACATTTGAGTATTGCTGCATTGCATAGATCGCAATGGATAGGACTTGACGGTGCACCCAAGACCCAGACCTTGAATTTACATTCCCCTATTGGTTACAATGGGGTAGGCATGGGGTTGTCCATAGTCAATGATGAAATTGGGCCTACGTCAGAAACATATTTTGATGTTGATTTTTCATATACCGTAAAGACCTCGGATGAAGGCAAGTTGAGTTTTGGATTAAAAGCCAGTGCACATTTGTTGGATATTCGTTTTTCCGAACTGAACCAATATGCTCCCGATGCCACTTTGGAGCAGGACATCGATAATAAGTTTTCACCGAATATCGGAGCCGGAGTATATTACCATACCAATAATTTCTATGCAGGCATATCGGTCCCGCGGTTTTTGCAGACTTCACACTTCGAGGAGTCCTCCCTGTCAACGGCCAAGGAACAAATGAATTTTTATTTGATCACCGGCTATGTCTTCGATTTAAACACCGATCTTAAATTCAAGCCTACTATTTTATCAAAGGTGGTTCAAGGGGCACCCTTGCAAATAGATCTTTCAGCCAACTTTATGTTGAACGATAAGTTTATTCTTGGCGCAGCCTATCGTTGGGATGCTGCCTTGAGTGGTATGGTCGGTTTTCAGCTTAATGAATCCTTATTGATAGGCATGGCCTATGATCGGGAGATTACTGAATTGGGCAATGCAGCCTTCAATGATGGTTCCTTTGAGATCATTTTTAGATATGATTTTATAAAGACCAAAGGTTATCTGAAGTCACCAAGGTTCTTCTAGTTCGTTTTACATTAATTATATTCATCTGATATTTTTATAAAAGGCTTAACTTAAAAGTAAGGCAAAGGTCTTATTTTTACAGCATGAATGAAGAAGAAGTAATTCTTGTAAATACCTTGAACGAACAAATAGGTACGATGCCTAAGATGGAAGCCCACGAAAAAGCGGTACTACATAGGGCTTTCTCCGTTTTTATCATGAACGATAGAGGGGAAACCATGCTTCAGCAAAGGGCGGCACATAAATACCATTCCCCTTTGTTATGGACCAATACGTGTTGCAGCCACCAGAGAGTGGGTGAGACGAACATAGAAGCGGGGCGAAGAAGATTACAGGAAGAAATGGGATTTACCGCCGACCTTAAGGAATTATTTTCGTTTATCTATAAGGCACCTTTTGACAATGGCCTGACCGAGCATGAATTAGACCATGTGATGATGGGGAATTTCAATGGAAAGCCTATTATAAATCCAGAAGAGGTAGCCGATTTTAAATGGATGAAACCAGAGGACGTTCAAATTGATATTGCTGAAAATCCGCAACAGTATACCGTATGGTTCAAGATTATTTTCGAAAAATTCTATGACCATTTAATGCATAACGTGAAAAATGAAAGTAAAGGTAAGTAGAAAGGCACATTTTAATGCGGCACACCGATTGTATAGGCCTGAATGGGACGATGCCACGAATACGGAGATTTTTGGCAAGTGCAATAACCCAAATTTTCATGGACATAATTATGATTTGGTGGTGAGTGTTTATGGTGAGATCGACAAGGATACAGGTTTTGTGATGGATATGAAGGTG
>NZ_JBATHS010000068.1:0-2538 GCF_049667165.1 Maribacter sp. | reverse complement strand
AATAGTTTTCAAGCCATTCGATCATCTCGAGGTCGAGATGGTTGGTAGGCTCATCAAGAATCAATAGATCGGGTCTATTGATAAGCGCATTGGCCAAGGCCAAGCGCTTTTTTTGTCCTCCGGAAAGCAGGCCGACCTTTGCATGGATATCCTCTAATTTAAGTTTAAAGAGAATTTGTTTGTACTGTGTCTCAAAATCCCATGCGTCATGGCGGTCCATAGCCTCAAAGGCCTTTTGGTAAGCTTGTTCATCCTCAGGATGCTCCAATGCCTTTTCGTAGGCAAGAATAATCTTGAGCACTTCATTGTCAGAAGCGAAAATCGTTTCTTCGACTGTTAGGTCGGGATCCAACTCGGGCTCCTGTTCCAAAAAAGACACACGTACGCCTTTGCGATAATTAACAAGACCGGAGTCTGGGACATCCTTACCTGATAAAATGTTCAAGATTGATGTTTTGCCATCACCGTTCTTTGCAATCAACGCTATCTTTTGGTCTTTGTTGATCCCAAATGAAATATCCTCGAAGAGAACCAGTTCACCATAGGATTTAGCAATATTTTCTACGGAAAGGAGATTCATACGACAGATTCAGGTTTTTGTTTTGTGTTGTAAAGGAGAAAGTAAGTATATCGAGTGGCCAGGGCTAATAGTAGGGATATGGTCACGGGTGAGAATATTTGGACCTTCATATTCCATAGTATGGGCACGGCCAAAAGCATGACTAGCAAAAGCTGAACATATTTTAGCGTCCAGGTTGGTGGCTTTCTTCTCCGTATGACCATAAATGCCATGATCACGTTGAAAGGGAAAGCCCATAACATATTAAAGTTATTCGCGGTTGCCGTATGATCGGTACAAAACCAGAGAAAGAAGATGAGTATCCCTGCGATTCCCGTACTTAAGAACAAGGCAAAATCAACGCTTTTGGACCTTCTATTTTTCCTATAATCAAGAAAAGTGATAAGAAAGACCAGGGCCATACATACCAATGACCAAAAAAGCGGTGTTAACAGAAAATCACTTTCATGAAGTAGGGGTTCGGGCTCATAGAGGGAAACTTCATTGGGTGCCAGTCGACGTTCCCCAAGTTTCGAACTGTTCAATTGCTCCATAATATATTTCGGTAGGAACATATGTTCTTTTGGTGTGGCCAAATCATCAATGACGGACCCAAGGGCAAGATCAATACCAAAGGCCGACCACGAATTGATGGGCATATTTTGGCGAATGAGTTCGCGGTGGGTAAATTGTTCCTTCAGGAAATTTGTATCAAAGTACAACTGGTTTCCATAGACCGTAGCGAGAACATCCCAGATTTTGGTAGCACAGTTGTTATAGAAGAAATCGTAGGGATAGGCCCTATTCTCAGGAAGATAGTTATGCTCCAAAAATTGGAACAAGGCATTTCTTTCGTCTTGTGTGAGTTGCAAGACCTGTTCTTTTACCCAGCGCCGATCATACTCATATTCCCGCATAAAGTTGGAGTACTGTTGACGTGCGAGCAAATAATCCAATTTGCCTTTAGCGAATTTTACATAAAAATTGTCGGTATTAAAGTCAAAAACGCCATAGTTGTAGACCACATCAATGCCAATGGCGTCGTCTGTGACCCTAAATGCGCTATGGCCGAACGTCGAATAAAGCGCATCTCCTGGGCCGCAGGTCAAAACGCTGATTTTGGACAAAGGGGATAATTCCGGAAGTTGGGAATTACCCACCGTCGAAAATAACAATAAAAGGGAAACAAATACCTTTTTTAAGTCCATTTTGCGTCGTAAGAAATTTTCAGTGGCAAATATCTGAATAAATTGTTTAGCAGGGGTTTTTATGCCAATAGATCTATAAAGGTTACGTTTGTTATATATTTTATACCTATTAGAGGATAGCACTTCACTTTCGATCTGCACCATTGGAAGAATTGGTTTTAACCCAATCCTAGTCGTAGGACACCTGTTTCATTCTACGTTTCCCAGGGAACACGCCATTTGATGGAACAAAAAAATTCAATGGATTTTGGGTTTTGATGGCTGCCGATTGGCACCTATAAACATTCTTTAAATTTGTCTTATTTTTACATAAACAACCAGCCATGAAACGACATATTCCCAATTTGATCACCTTATTGAACGTATTCTGTGGTAGTGTTGCCGCCGTTTTTGCTGTCCTGAACCAAATGGAACTGGCGGCATTTTTCGTATTCCTTGGGATCATCTTTGATTTTTTCGATGGCATGGCCGCCCGAATATTGGATGTAAAAAGTGAATTGGGCCTTCAATTGGATTCCTTGGCCGATGTGATCACGAGCGGACTTGTGCCTGGAATTGTCATGTTCCAATTATTGGGTATGTCAATGAGCGGTGGCTGGAATTTGGATATTTCCCCTGAAGCGGCCAATGATACGTTCTGGGTTGGCTTAAAAGTGGCCCCATTGCCCTTTTTGGGTTTTTTGATTACCCTGGCATCGGCCTATCGCTTAGCGAAATTCAATCTTGATGAAAATCAAGTAAGTTCTTTTATCGGTTTGCCTACACCTGCCA
>NZ_JBATHS010000067.1:0-38038 GCF_049667165.1 Maribacter sp. | reverse complement strand
TTATACTAAAATAGGCCTTTTAAAGTTTATTAAACGAAGGAGTTAATCAAATTTGTATCGAACAAAAGCTTCCATGGCGGCATAGTGCGCCAGTCCTAGGGCTTTGTACCGTTCTGCGGTGCCCCTATTTCGTTCCTCAACACGCATCCAGAATTCCCGGGAATCGTCTCCTTGGAACATAACCCCATCTTTCTGGGATTGGTGGCAGAAAATGGCATAGCGTTTTTTCAACACTTGGCTTGGGCTCATGGGTACGGCCATTTCAATATCATTGATGTCCCATTCATGCCAAGCCCCTCTATAGAGCCACAGCCAGCAATCTTTCATGAAAGGTTCCTCTTTAAGTCTTTTCATCGCCTCGAAAACTGCGTCCAGACAAACTTTATGAGTACCATGGGGGTCGGCTAAATCCCCTGCGGCATAGATTTGATGCGGTTTTATCTCATTGATCAAGTCAACCATAATCGCAATGTCTGCTTCACTTAGGCTCTTTTTCTTGATGGTTCCTGTTTCATAAAAAGGCAGGTCCAAGAAATGTACGTTAGCATCCTGCAAGCCTAGATATCGTGTTGCAGCATAGGACTCACCTCTACGAATCGCTCCTTTCAGTTTTCTTACCTCCAAGGAATCGAAGGTGTTCTCCTCTTTGCCCAAGATGCCATCGATTATTTTTTGCGCCTCCTCAGAAGGCACTATCGTATTTGAAATTTCGGCGAATTTCAATGCCTCTTTATCGGAAACTGCAATGTTACCTGAAGTTTGGTAAGCAACGTGTACGTCGTGCCCCTGCTCGACCAAACGATCGAAGGTGCCTCCCATGGAGATGACATCATCATCGGGGTGTGGACTGAAAATAATCACTCGTTTTCTTGCAGGCTCGGCACGTTCTGGCCTGCTGGTGTCATCCGCATTGGGTTTGCCACCGGGCCAACCTGTAATTGTATGCTGAAGTTTGTTGAACATTTTTATATTCAAATCATAAGAATCCACTAGGGACAATAAATCCGACATGCCATTGTCATTATAGTCCTTATCGGTTAAACTTAAAATAGATTTCCCCGTTTTTCCACATAACCAGACTATGGCCTTTGAGGTAAGTTCATCGGTCCATTCACAGGAGCCTACCAACCAAGGGGTCTTATTTCGTGTCAATTCGCTTCCCGCACCAGTATCAAGTACAAAAGTCACATTATCGTGTTCTTGAAGGTAGGTGGCCGGTACTTGCGAGGTTATATTGCCTTCCACCGTTTCTTTAATGATTTCGGCCTTATTATGTCCCCATCCTAAAAGCACGATTCGCTTTGCACTGCGAACGGTTGCGATTCCCATCGTAATTGCCTTTCTGGGTACATTATCGATACCTAGAAAAGAAGGAGCTGCATCTACACGTGTTATATGGTCAAGGGTAATTACCCTCGTTCCTGAATTACGGTGCGATCCGGGCTCATTGAAACCAATGTGTCCTGTTCTACCGATTCCCAATAATTGAAAATCTAGCCCACCATAATCCTTTATTTTCTTTTCGTAACCCAAGCAATACTCGACTACTTTTTCCTGACTTATTTTCCCATCTGGGATATTCACGTTTTTGGCCGGAATGTCAACATGGTTGAACAAATGCTCATGCATGAAGTAATAGTAGCTTTGCATATTGGCCTTGTCCATGGGCATATATTCATCGAGATTGAAGGTAACCACATTGGAAAAACTCAGCCCCTCTTCCTTGTGCATCCTTACCAATTCCCCATAAACCCTAATAGGGGACGAACCAGTAGCAAGACCTAGGACACAGGTTTTCCCTACCGCTTGTTTTTTCCGTATTAAATCCGCAATTTCCTCTGCGACACGTATCGAGGCCTCGTTCGAATCCTCGAAAATCACATTGTGTATTTTTTCAAAACGGGTTTCCTCAAACTGCCCTACTGGTTTGTAACCAATATTTTTTCCTTTTTTTTCCAAAATTGTGCTCATAGGTATGTTCTTGACTTTTAGTGGTACAAATGTAGTTAAATAGAATATACTTTTGCTGTTTTTTGCCATTTATTTTGCTGTATTTTGCAATAATCAAAGAAATACACTTATTTTAAATTCAAAAACGGAATAAAATTGCAATCAAATTCTTTTGTTATCTTTGCAACATCAATTTTGAGGATTTATGTTAAAAGAAGAGCGGCATCAGGCGATATTGTCACAAGTTGAATTGCATAATAGGGTTTTGCTAACCGATATTGCGGAGATTTTGGATGTGTCGATAGATACAGCACGAAGGGATGTCAAAGAATTGGACCAGGACAATAAACTACGTAAAGTACACGGGGGGGCCATTTCTTTGGGATTTACCAGTAGTAGTGTCAGAAATAACAATATTTATGCCCTATCCCAAAAAATAAGCATAGCCGAAAAGGCGGCGTCATTACTTAAAACTGAAGGTGTCATTTTTATTGATGGGGGTACCACATGTATGGAATTGGCAAGAGTGATCCCCGTCGAGTTAAAATTGACGTGTTTTACAGTAAGCCTACCCGTGGCCATGGAACTGAACAGTAAACCCAATGTGAATGTCATATTCATTGGAGGCGCCATATCCAAGGAAGCACAGATCGCCATAGGGGCCACCCCGATACGTACGCTTTCTGAAATAAAGGTGGATTATAGTTTTATAGGAACAGGGTATGTCGATGCGTCTTATGGATTGACGGAGTTTGATTGGGATATCGTGCAGGTTAAAAAGGCTATAGTACAGGCCTCAAAAAAAACGGTACTTTTGTGTATATCCAAAAAATTGAACTCAAGACATAGGTACAAGACCTGCGATATGAACGCGATCAACACCATGATCACCGAGTTGACGCCAGATGATGATCAACTGAAGCTCTTTAGGAATAATAACGTCCACCTAATTTGACAATCAACACCATGAAGTACGAAAAGATTACCGAAACCCCATCGGGTTATGACCATTTGGAAACGATGGACACATCTTCCATTCTTGAAAATATGAATAATGAGGACCAAAAGGTTGCGGGTGCAGTCGCCCAGGTTATTCCACAGATCAAGAAATTGGTCAATGCTTTGGTCGAACGTTTCGAGAAAGGTGGCCGATTGTTTTATATAGGGGCAGGCACCAGTGGACGCCTTGGCATCCTGGATGCTTCTGAGATTCCCCCGACATTCGGCATGCCCTATGATCGGGTGATTGGACTGATTGCCGGTGGCGATGCCGCTATAAGAAAGGCCGTTGAAAATGCGGAGGACGATAGGCATCAAGCTTGGATAGATTTAAAAAAATATGCTGTTGACGAAAACGACGTAATCGTTGGGATTGCCGCATCAGGAACGACGCCCTATGTCATTGGCGGTCTGGAAGAAGCCAAGGCACACGGATTACTCACGGCAGGTATTACCAATAATCCGGGCTCCCCCTTGGCCGTTGTTGCCGATATTCCCATTGAGATACGTGTTGGCCCCGAGTTCGTTACAGGGAGTACGCGTATGAAAAGCGGTACCTCCCAGAAATTGGTCCTGAATATGATCTCTACGGCATTGATGATAAAAATCGGTCGCGTAAAGGGTAATAAAATGGTGAATATGCAATTGACCAACACCAAATTGGTCGACCGCGGCACGAGATACTTGGTCGAAGGATTGGGTATCGATTACCAAGAAGCCGAACTATTGCTCAAAAAACATGGTTCGGTAAAGAAGGCCTTGGATGCGGAAAAGCAGTAAATGGCCTATTTGCCGATTGCTTCCACCTCCTCGATGGTGACTATTTCGATCGAAGAATTACCCCATGAATTCAAAATGTAGTTCATGACATCGGCAACCTCCGCATCTTCCAATCCCATGGGTGCCATGGTATTGTTGTAGGTAACCCCATTAACGATCATTTCGCCATCATTTCCGTATTTTATTCCCCGAATACTGGCTTCCCTATTTTGCAATAAATAGTCTGATTGGGCCAGAGGGGGGAAGGTAAAGGCAACACCTTCACCTTGGGGCATATGGCAAGTAATACAGAAATCGGCATATATTTCGCTGCCGCGCTGTATACTTTCTTTCAGTGCTGTATCCTGAAGTAGGATGCCAACGCATAAAACACCCAACAAGTAGAGCGAAAAAAAATACTTCATAGAATAATTAGGATTTCGGTACCAATCTGTAGATGCCTTTTCCTTCGATAGCCACATAAATTAAGCCATCAGGTCCTTGGCGTACATCACGTACCCTACCCATATTCTCCAATAATTTTACGCGGTTGACCACTTTGGTTCCCTCTAAGGCCAATCGTTCTAAATATTGGAAGGACAAGGAACCGACAAGCAAACTACCTTTCCAATCGGGGTATTTATCAGAGGTTACATAAGCCATTCCACTTGGCGCGATTGAAGGTACCCAATAGTGGATGGGCTGTTCCATGCCTTCCATTTCGGTTTTATCGGTAATTGGCGTTCCACTGTAGTTTATACCATAGGTAATGACTGGCCAGCCGTAATTGGCCCCTTTCTTTATAATATTGATTTCGTCACCACCCTTTGGCCCATGCTCGTGATCCCATATTTCACCGGTTTCCGGGTGTTTTATCAATCCTTGGGGATTTCGATGCCCATAACTGTAAATGGCCGTTTTTGCACCTTCCTGACCTACAAAGGGGTTGTCCTCTGGAATACTTCCATCATCGTTCAATCTATAGATCTTACCGCCATCCTTGGTAATGTCCTGAGGATTTTCATCCCTAGCACCACGTTCACCGATCGAGAAATAGAGATAGCCATCATTGTCAAAGGCTATGCGTGAACCAAAATGTTGTCCTTTCGTAGTATTTGGCCCTGCTTTGTATAGTAACTCATTGTCATACAGGCTATTATCCTTTAATTTAGCACGCATCAATGCCGTATGTCCTCCTTTCTCATTTCCCTCCTCAGAAGCATAAGTAATATAGATCCAACCGTTGTTCTTATAATCAGGGTGTAAGAATATATCCATCAAGCCTCCTTGTCCCCTGGTGTACACTTCGGGCAAATTGGCCACCGGTGTTTTTACCCCATCTTTAAAATGAATCAAAGCCCCAGCTTTTTCGGTGATCAGCATACTGCCATCGGGTAAAAAGGCCATCCCCCATGGAATTTGAAGTCCATCGACCAATAGCTCCGCCGAAAAAGGAACGTCATTTGGCGTATTGGCTTTATTTTCAGCATCCTGAGCACATGAAAAATTAAGCGTTACAACGAATAAATAGAGGTATATAATACTATTTCTCATAATTTGACGTTAAAATTAAATATTAGTATGAAAGGCTTTACGGCCTAAAGATAAATAGAAAATATAAGTTTAAACAATTACGCTAAAGAATATACTTAATCCCCAATTACAGGATATTCTTGCCAAAACTGACTTAACCTATGCTCCCAAAAAGCCCACGGCATATATTGTATGCCTTATTGCTTGTACTGCTTTCTGCGGTTTGTACTTCGGCTATCGCCAATCATGACTCCAATGTTTTGGCCGGGATATCCAAAGTCCTAAAAGAAGCTATATCATCTGAAGCATCCAAACCTATATCCGAAGCGGTAGGGATTTCCAGCACCCCGATCATTGTAGAGAACTACAAAACGGCAACGGCGACTGCGCCCATGCCTATGTTCATGACCATCATTCAGGGGGCCGATGAAGAGGTAGGGTGCGCAAATGACGGAAGTACGGTCGCACGTTTCAATCTTTGTGGTGATTCCGATGATCGAGTGGTTTCGTTGGCCGGCGGACCTTTTAGTTCCGTAGCATGGGAAGTTTTAGGGGGGTCTTGTAGTGCGGATATCAATGAGGATTGTCCTGAAACCAATAATTCGTGCTATACCCAAGTCAGTACATCACAAAATTTCACGATTGATGCCAGTACCATTCCTTCTAACACTGGTGCCGAATTCAGGGTTCGAGCAAATGGTTCGGGTCCTTATTATTATTTCAAGGTCAAAAAAAGTACGATTACCCAAACCTTTGTAAAACAAGATTTCATATGTGGGGTACCTGGAAGGATCCAAATTACGAATCTCTCTAGTGCCTATGAATTCAGTATTGATAACGGCAGTGGTTTTGGCCCATGGCAAGGTCCTATTTTCAACAACTTAACCCCAGGTTCCTATATTGTTAAGGCCCGATTGCAAAATACGCCAAGTACCTGTGAATATCCCTATCAAGCCATAACCATTGATCAATTGGATCTTGATATAGGTGTAACCTTTGTTGATGCCCAGTGTTATGGTCAAACCGGTTCAATAACAGTGACTGCGAATAATGTGCCAGGCCCTTATAAGTACACCTTATTGGATGAGAATGGGGTTGCCCAAGAGTTTACGGCATTTGTATCCACAAATCCGTATACCTTTTCGGCGGTAGGTTTTGGTACCTATACCGTACAGGTTGAGACCCAACAATGTACAGGAGATCCCCTGAACGGAATAGACCCCCCTAGGGAAAGTTTGGATGATTCAGGAAATCCTATTGTAATTGGGAATGGCTTAACACCCCTTGATGCCTCAACGGAAGTAAATAGTAGCTTCGGATGTTCCATTGCCCCCAATGTGATTTCAGATGTGGACATAACCATCGATACCTCCGGAGGTTCTGCCCCTTATACTTTTACCGTAAATGGAGGACCAGTGCAACCTTCTTATACTGGTACCACAATCTATACAGTAACAAGTGCAGGTACCTATGACTTTCTTATAACCGATAGTAATAACTGTACCATAACCGCATCAGCCAGTGTCGAAACCCTTCTACCTCCAGCGGTGACGGCTAGTGGAACGGATGGCACCTGCTCCAACGGGGGAGCTAAAATTTATTTCAATGTTTCCGATGCCCGAGGATACAATCTTTCCTTTCGGGTCAATAGTTCGGATCCATGGGAGACCACTCCTGATATTTCAGTTCCGGCTACCCCTACAGGCACGCTTTATAACCAATTGGAAGTGCGATACCAACAAGGTGGATTTGAATGTACGATGCCCTTGCCGAATGTAACGGTTTCCAGTGTAGGAGTTATTTCAGGTGCGGCCACTAAAATTTCAGATCGTTCTTGTGACGGAAGTGGTGGAGTCAACGGAGGCCAGATTGATTTTGTAGGTCCTTTTACCGGAGGCTCTGGTAGTGGCTATGTGTTTAGTATTGACGGATTGAATTTTACGGGTACCACTTCGTATCCGAATTTATCAACAGGTACGTATACCCCCATGATCGAAGATGGAGGCGGATGTCGTTTGGAGTTGACGCCCATTACCATTTTGGATGTGGACCCACCAACAGATCTGACTTTTGTTCAAAGCAATATCAATTGTTCGGCCGGAACCTCTGATGTAACATTAACGGCCACTGCCAATGCTGGAATTGTACGATATGAGGTCATCAGTCCTACACCTGGTTTTGACACTGATGGAGACAACACAAATAATATCATAACTGGATTAAGCACCAACACCTCTTATATATTCCAAATTACCGATGCCAACAATTGTACCTATACTGAGGCATTTATTCCAGCACAGATTAGCTCAATTCGGGCAAGGGTCAAATCTGGAGGTGATCTAAAGGTCTGTGATGGGGCCACGGATGGTTCAGGAACGTTCTTGATAGATGGTTTTGCCAATAATTATACGTGGGACATTAATAGTGGACTCTTCTCCGGTGGTCCTCAAAGTGATTTAGAGGTAGTATTGCCACCATCAGGTGCCGGTACATATACGATTACGGTGACCGATGCCGATACAGGTTGTACTGATACGGCTTCCTTCGATATTCAACAGGCGGCACCATTGGATTTAAGCACTAGTGCCGTTACCCCGATGAGCTGTGCAAACAATAATAGAGGTAGGGTAATCGCCAATGCTACAGGGGGTTGGGGAACCTATAGTTATACCTTAACACCACCATCTGGCCCTCCAATAGGGCCAAAATCGGGCAGAACTTTTAGCAATTTGTCTGTTGCTGGCACCTATACCTTATATGTTGTCGATTCTGAAGGGTGTAGTACGACGTTTAATTTTGATCTTACACCACTTAGTGCCCCAACGATTGCCCTTAATGCGGCTACGTCCGATTTCTGTTATGTGCCTGGAACAGGGGCAACTATAGCGGTAACCTCAACAGCGGGTACGGCACCCTTGGCCAGTCATGAATACCGTGTAAATAGTGGTACTTGGCAATCGACGCCGACCTTTACAGGGTTAAACCCAGGAAGTTATTCGGTTGAAGTACGCGATAGCAATAACTGTAGGGACAATATCAACGTTACCATCAGCCCGCAGTTACGAGTGTATACCAATATAATTTCTGAAATACCATGTGGGGGTGCCCCAGGACAAATACGGGTCATTGTTGCCGGAGGATATACCGCTGGCGCGGGCACAAAACAATATGAGGTTAGTTCCGATAACGGGACTACATTTTCAGCAGCAGTGCCGTTGACTTCAACGAATTTTATTTATGATACGACCATCCCTGGGGATTATGTCTTTAGGGTAGTGGATAATGAGGGATGTACCGCGGATTCGAGTCCGGTGAATTTAGCGCCTCCTATTTCACTTTTACCTCCAACATTAGATATATTTCCGGTTAGTTGCGGTAATGTTGCCAACGGTAGGGTAGTAATTACACCAGATGCCACGGATGGTATACCCCCTTATGAAATCAATTTCAATAATTTAGGGTTCGGTGACCAGCGCTCTTTCTCCAACTTGGCCGTAGGCACCTATCCTATTGCGATTCGTGATGCAAGGGGTTGTGAGTATAATGGCACCGTTGATATCGTGACCGATAGCACGTTGGCACCAGATACGAATGCCTCCGAGATACAGGCAGTTTGTTCAACGAGTGTTGTCAGTGGTGGCATACGCATTAATAGTGTTACCGATGGCACCCCAGATTTCAGTTTTGTCATTGAGGATGCTTTTGGCAATCAAATTACGAGAAGGGACAATATTTTGCTTGCCGGGTTGCCTTTAGACATCGTTGATCCAGCGTTGATTCCTGGGGATTATCGGATCATCACGATTGATCGTTATGGTTGTACCGATGAGGATTTTGTGACCATTACGACCAATGAGGTGATAATTACACCCATTCCGCCTCCAGTTCCTATTATCTGTGATGATAGTACATTTACCTATGCGGTAAGCGTTAGTGGAGGATCTGGTTCTTATGAGATTAAATTGGAACATCAACCTTCATTTTATCCCTTGAATAATACACCTGGTGCAAATGATCATACGTTTAGCAATTCAGCCGATGGAATACAATACGGGGTGGCTTATACGGTAGAAGTAATGGATATGGTTACCGGCTGTATTTATCAACAGGAAATTCCACCCATTGAAGGACCATCTACATTGGAAGTAACGGCAAGTTCGAATCCGGCGGCATGTTTCCCCAATATTAATGGTGAAATCCAATACTCGATTACAGGATTTGTGATTGGAGACATTTTGCGGATTGAACTCTTGGACCAACAGACAGGATCACGAATTGATTTGGAAGCTTCAGTTACAACCACAACCGATCCACATACGGGCAATTATTTTACCCCTGCCGGGGATTATCAGATCATTGTCACCAATATAACGGACACCTGTACCGATGCGGTTGCAGTAACCATTGATCAAAATTTACCCGCTATCGATGTACTTGACCTGACACCTGCCAATTGTAATGCGGACGGATCTATTACGGTACAGGGCAGGGATGGCGACGGAGGCCCATATACCTATGCTTTTATGCCTCAGGGTAATATTCCTGTTGGTACGGATTATGGCACCGAAACTACATTTTTTGGTCCCGCAGGCGATTATGATGTGTATGTTATGGATAGTAGTGGCTGTAGTTCATTTGCCATTGCCAGTATAATTCCGATAGATGCGGCGCCTATTATATCCACAAATGTTGACAATCAGTGTATTGTAACATCGACTTCTTTCGATATTACGGTAAGTGTACCGAATACGGTCAATACCCCACTATTTACCCTGGGCGGTATTTCACAATACGGGGTGTTGAACGGAGCGGTGTATGAATATACCTTTAATGTAAGTTCCCCTGGTGATTATATTGTTGAGGTGATCGATGCCAATGGTTGTATAGGACAAAATACGGCCAGTGTTTATGAATTCTTGTCAACATCGGTCTCTTTTACCACAGAACCCACTTGTTTGGCTTCTGACGGCGTATTGACGGCCACAGTCAATGGTGGTAGTGGTACCATTTACAATTATGAATTGCAGGATGGTGTTGGTACTTATATCGATGATAATACCACCGGTGTTTTTTCAGGGTATGGATCGGGACAGTACCAAGTGTTGGTTACCGATACTGAAACATTGTGTACCGCAACGGATAGCATTGATTTGATTGCAGCCGTCCCTCCGGCCATAACAGCGGAGATTCCAAGAGATATTAGTTGTTTCAATGTAAATGATGGCGGGTTGGATATTATTCTAGATCCGTTGACCATGGTGGATACACCTATAGAGTTCATTTTGACCAATACCGACACGAGTACCGAGGTAACCCGTAACAATACAGGTTCATTTTCAAACCTGTCGGAAGCGAATTACCAAGTCGAGGTATTGACCGCACGAGGTTGTTCTGTACTGTCGGGAATCCATTTTATTGATAATCCCGAAGATTTCATCATCACGGCAAGTGCTCCGCCATTCTCCTGTGAAAATGGGGCGAACCGTTATAGTTCTACCATAATTACAGTAACCGTTGATCCATCAAATCCTGGCACGCTAGGTAGTGGTTATCAATACAGCATAACCGGTTTTACCAATTATCAATCAACAGATACCTTCGAGATTGTCGATGATGGGTCACCCCAAACCATAACCGTTTTCGCGATTGATGGCAATGGTTGTCAAGCGACCTTTGATTTGCCTACTATTAATCCGCCTGATGATATTACTTCAACGATCATCGAAGTAGACCCCTTGAATTGTAGGGATGATGAGCGCGTGCGTATCAGGGTTCAGAATACAACCGATTTTACGGTGTCCACAATATCGGTAACACCAGTAGTACCGGTCACGAATACACCTGGCAATGATTATGTTGACGTTTATTTGCCGGCGACTGGAGATTATATTTTCGAAGTCACTGATAATATAGGAGGTTGTACATATCCTATGCCGGTGCATAGTGTGGTTGAACCTATAAGTCCAACAGTTGTCATTAGTGAGGCAAAAGCGGTCAGTTGTTTTAATCCGGGTAATGATGGGGAGCTATTTATTGAAGTAACCGATTATGTAGGTGCATATACCTACAATGTTTATAGCAATAATGACCCAGGAAAGACGACCGTATTGGCAACGGGTAGTTTTGATACGAACAATTTCCCGGATATTAGTGGGGATCCTGCCCGAATTACGGGATTGACAGGAGGTAATTTCTTTGTAGAGGTAATTTCAGATGAAATACCTTTCTGTTCCAGTGATAGTAATTCAGCAACGATAAGAACGCCTAATGGTCCCCTTCAGGTAGATGCCATTGAAGTTGGGAATACGGGATGTAACGATGATACAGGCAAGATTGAAGCCATCGGTCAAGGAGGATGGGATGGTACGCCTTATGAATATAGACTACTGGTCAGTTCAGACGGTGGTGTGACCTATTCGACCGAAGTTGCGCCCTTCTCAAACATTAGGATATTCCCTAATTTACCAAGTGGGGATTATCAAGTGGAAATCAGGGATGTTCAAGGTTGTACCGATACCTTTGAATTGAATTTGCCACCGGTACCACCGATAGATGCTGGTATTAGGGAACCCCTTTCCTTACAATGTCCCGGTGGTAATAATGCCGTTCTCGAAGCCTATAATCCTTCAACAGGTGATGCCACAAGTGCTATTGCTGGAGCGACAGGAGGATATCCCGGTGCTGGTTACAACTATCGCCTGCTATATCTGAACAGTAATGATAATACCGATATCGCCTCTACCAGTGGGTTACAGAACACACCAACATTTATTGGTGCCAGTGGCGGTTTTATAAGCGAAGGATGGTATGCCATAGAGGTTTCCTCAAGTTTCGATTGTTTGTTTATAACCGAACCTTATTATGTAGATCCACCGCCAGCGGTTCGCCCCAAATTGGTTCAGACCAGAGTTCCTGGGTGTGGTGGACTCGGAGAAATACGATTGACCATAGAAAATCCCGATCCATTATTCACGTATGAATATTTGGCTCTTGAAAACGGTTTACCTGTTGGTTTGTATACGGATATGACCGGAACTTCTGAATTGTTCCCCGGGGTAGCCGGAATTACGTATCAATTCGATGTGCGTAAGAAAAACGCCTTGAATGTTTGTCCTGCCGTCACCTCCAATGGTATAACCATGACAGATGCCACAGGGATAACGCTATTGCCCAATCAACCGGATGACATTTCTTGCGCCTCAGAACTTGATGGTCGGATAGAATCGTTCATCAATGGTGGTGTCGGTGATAACCTATTCTATTTGTACGATAGCGATCCTGTAGATGCCTTTAGTCCTGCGGCTACCGCCAATCTCGTACGAGGTCCTCAGGATTATGGAACCTTTGAAGGATTGGATGCAGGTGCAACCTATTACATCGCAGTGACTAGTGGGGTTACATGTAGCGATATTGCAGGTCCTTTCGAAATCGTTAGGCCAGAGCCAATTTTATTCAATGCCACACCCATTCCCGTTAGTTGTTTTGGGGATGAGGACGGAGCGATTTCGATTGAAGTCACTAGCGGTGGCGTTGGCCTTATTCAATTTGCCATAGAACCCCATTTCAATGAATTCTTCAGTGATCCCGCAAACCCTGGCACCTATACCTTTGAGGAACTAGCCGCCGGCAGTTATGAAATCTTGATACAGGATGAGAATGGATGTTTTGAGAAACAGATCCTCACCGTAACAGAGCCCGATGCGGTTAGTATCGATAACGTTTCCACTACCCCCGAAACCTGTATCGGTTTTGCCGATGGCACGGCCCAGTTGACGGTATCAGGAGGTACCCCATTTATTGATCCGGTAACCATGGTGTCTTATTACGAGACCATGTTGGTAGGTCCAAATTCGGATGGTAGTGAGGTCTTTGAACGCAATGATAATCTCTATTTTGAGAATTTAATCGGAGGGGAAACGTATATCGTTTTTGTTCAAGACGCGAACTTATGTGGTACTGACACGCTTATTCCTATTGAAATAGGGGTTGATCTGACCGCAGAAACCACGGTGCAATATGGGTGCGAAGGTATATTTCCGTATAGTACGGTATCTATTGAAATGCAAGATAGTAGTTTATTGCCAAGGTTACTCTTCGCGCTAGATGTTGACGATGTCAACCAAGCAGATACACAAACAACTTGGGGAGATCTTCCTGCTGGGGACCATACCATTTACATCTATCACGAGAATGGTTGTACCAGTTTTGAAGAATTTACCCTTGAAAGTTATGATCCACTTACCATAAGTGCCGTGAAAACAGGTCCTAATGAGCTAACAGCAACTGCCGATGGTGGTTTTGGAGGCTATGAATATTTCTTCCAAGGAGAATCTTACGGTAGCGAAAATGTATATACGACCAATGAAAGTACAACGGTCACGGTGAGGGTGGTAGATCAAAATGGTTGTGTTGCCATTGTAACAGTTCCGTTCGAATTTACGGGAATGTTGGAAATCCCTAATTTCTTCACCCCCGATGGTGATAATAACAATGATGTATGGGCTCCAAAGAACCGGGATTTCTTCCCCAATATTGAAGTGAAGATCTACGATCGTTATGGTAGGGTAGTGGCCATACTCGACAATGTAGGCCATTGGGATGGTAATTATGACGGTAGTCCCGTGCCATCTGGTGATTACTGGTATGTGGTCAATGCCAATGACAAGAGCAAGATCCGCTATGTAGGACATTTCACCTTGTATAGATAATACATTAATTGGAATATGTTAAGGCCGATTTTATCGGCCTTTTCTATTTCAAGGGGTTACCTAACTTCCTTTTCATTTTTTTGAGATTGGTATTAAGGAAATTATGCTGTATATTTCCTATGATGAAGTGCTTTAACCTCTTAGTATCGCTGCTTTTGCTATCGCAAGGATGTTCGGCCCAAAAAAGCTCCCAGCTGATCGAGGGTGAAATGAAGACGATTAATGTGGAACGGTTGGGGTATTATTTATATTACCCAGAAGACTATGGGACCAATGAAAATGAAAATTTTCCGTTGCTATTATTTCTACACGGGGGTGGGGAATCGGGAGATACCCTGACGTCATTAAAGTCGAATGGGCCACCTAAAATGATTGCCGAAGGAAAGCAATTCCCATTTTTGATATTGGCCCCTCAGAATCCCCATAAAAAGAAATGGTGGAATACCAGGGCCGTTGTGCAATTATTGGATACCATTGTCGCCCATAATAAGGTGGATCCAAAACGGATTTATCTAACGGGATTGAGTAGGGGAGGCGGGGCAGCTTGGGAGATGGCCGTACAATACCCTGACAAATTTGCTGCTATGGCAGTAGTCTGTGGCATGACCCCCTTACCCTATGCTGCCTGGATTGATAAGAATATGCCTATCTGGGTATTTCATGGGGAAGAAGACCAATCCATACCTATTTCCGAATCTGAGAAGATGGTTGATAAGTTGCGCCAATTGGGTCATGAGGTCAAATTTACCCGGTATCCCGGGGTAGGTCATGATTCTTGGGTAAAAGCATATACTACCGAAGAATTATATGAATGGTTTATACGTCAAGTAAAGGCCGATTGATTCCATAACGGTATCGAAAGAGCATCTTACGTTCAATATTGTTGATTCAATGGAATGATATGATAATATCTTGGTAATCTTCCTTCCCTAATTTTCGGATATTTACTGTAGTACTAATAAAATGATTGTAACATGATCAAACCCTATGTTCTTCAAATCCCAATTTTAGTTTTAAGTTTTTTACTTTTATCAAACTGCACAAAGTCCATTCCAGATCTACCAAAGACATTTAGCGACCAAATAAGATTAAATCAAATTGGGTATTATCCGAGTGCCGTTAAGAAAGCTGTCATTGTAAATGCTGATGAATATCAAGAATTCAATGTGATCGATAGCAAGAATATGGAAGTTGTTCTGAAGGGAACACTATCGGAAACTTTGCACTGGGAGCTAGCCGGGGAAAAGGTGCGAATCGCTGATTTTTCCGAAGTACACAAAGAGGGCGAGTACTATGTGTTGGTTCCTGAAGTAGGGTATTCCTATCCATTTGAAATTAAAAAGAAGGTATTGCATGATGTTTTTTTAGGCTCGGTAAAGGGAATGTACTACCAACGTATGGGTATTCCTTTGCTCGCAGAGCACGCCGGTAAATGGCATCGAAAAATGGCACATCCCGACGATAGTGTACCTTTTCATCCCTCAAGCGGGAGAAGCAAAGGTTTTTTAAATTCACCGGGTGGATGGTATGATGCGGGTGATTATAACAAGTATGTTGTCAACGGAAGTTTTCCTTTAGGTCAATTTTATGTTTTGCAGGAACAATATCCGAATAGTATTGGTGATAAAGATCTCAATATCCCTGAAAGTGGCAATGGGAAAAGTGACTATTTAGATGAGTTGAAATATGAAATGGATTGGCTTCTGACCATGCAGGATGACGATGGAGGATCGTTCCATAAGGTCACCGCCAAAAAATTTGATGGCATGGTTATGCCGAATGAAGCAACAAGCCAGCGCTATGTCGTAGGGAAGGGGACTGCGGCAACCTTGGATTTTGCGGCATGTGCCGCTAAGGCCAATAGGGTTTTCAAGTCAATGGATCCAGACTATGCGGAAAAATGTTTGGTTGCAGCCAAAAAAGCCTATGCTTGGGCCTTGAAGAATCCCAATATCGCCTTTGTAAATCCGGAAGATATAAGTACCGGGCAGTATGGGGACTCTAATTTTGAGGATGAATGGTTTTGGGCCAATGCGGAACTTTTCGTTACAACCCATGAAGCGACGTATTTGGATCAATTAAGAAAGAAACCCATTGATTTTAAACTAAAACCTGGCGATGGGTGGACGCGCTTTATGCGGTATTTGGGAATGATAAGTATAATGGATGACGCCGATCCAAGTGCTGCGGAATTGTCTTCCGAACTAAAGAACGGATTATTGCAATTGGCTGATTCTTTGGTTGAAAAGGCCAAAAACCTTGACTATTTTCAGCCTGTTGATGACTTTCAATGGGGTTCAAATAGTGATGTTTTGAATGCAGCGATGGTTATGGCGCAAGCGTATCGTATTGAATCCAAACCAAAATATCTAGTTGGTGTTCAACAGGCAATGGATTATATTTTAGGTACTAACGCAGTAGGGTATAGTTTCGTTACCGGTTTTGGTGATAAAACGCCCATGTTCATACATCATCGTCAAAGTGCTGCTGATGGTATCGAAGCGCCAGTACCAGGATTGTTATCGGGTGGTCCCAATAGCAGATTGCAGGATGTTGTGGACGGAACTGTATACCCAGATGATCCTTCACCCATGCAGAGTTGGGTTGATCAGGAGTCTAGTTATGCAAGTAATGAAATTTGCCTAAATTGGAATGCGCCCTTGACCTATGTTTTGGGCTTTTTGGAGCAGGAATCAAACTAAAGAAAAAATCCTATGAAAACTATCAAATTTCTATTGGCAATATTGTGTTGTTCCCCTTTTTTAATGGCTAATAATGCCCGGGGTACAATATCCGATACTACAGGTTTTGCACTATCAACCAAGAATAAGAAGAAACCCCGGAACGTGGTTTTTATTCTAACCGACGACCATAGGTATGATTATATGGGCTTTACGGGAAAAGTCCCCTGGCTCGAAACCCCGAATATGGATAAATTGGCTTCTGAAGGGGCTTATCTTCCCAATGCATTTGTCACCACTTCCTTATGTTCCCCGAGTAGGGCCTCGATATTGACCGGGCAATTTTCCCATTCCCATACAATAGTAGACAATCAGGCCCCTGATCCTGGAAACCTGACCTATTTTCCTCAATACTTGGAAAAAGCGGGGTACCAGACCGGTTTTTTTGGCAAATGGCATATGGGCGACCATGGGGACGAACCCCAGCCGGGATTTACACACTGGGAGAGCTTCCTAGGACAAGGTGTATACTATAATCCCACGCTGAATATCAATGGTACCCGGGTAGCATACAAAGACTCTACCTATATCACGGACCTGCTTACCGAACATGCGGTGGATTGGTTGGATAAACGGGATAAGGACAAACCGTTCTTTTTGTATTTATCCCATAAGGCGGTACATGCTGCTTTTAAACCGGCACGACGGCATAAGGGAAAATATAGGGGGAAGAAAATTGCATTACCCTCGACCTATGATCAAACCAAAACTGGAAAATATCGCGATCTGAAATGGCCAAAATGGGTTGCCGATCAACGTATTAGTTGGCATGGCGTGGACTATATGTACCATGAGAACAATGGAATATATGATATGGTGGTCGATTATTGCGAAACGTTGCTTGGGGTCGATGAAAGTATTGGCACCGTTATGGAGTATCTGAGGAAAGAAGGATTGGATGAATCCACTTTGGTCATTTATATGGGAGACAATGGCTTTAGTTGGGGAGAACACGGATTGATCGACAAGAGACATTTCTATGAAGAATCGGTGAAAGTGCCCCTATTGGTTCGATGTCCAGAACTTTTTGAAGGCGGGAAGACCCCAGAACAAATGGTCCAAAATATTGATATTGGGCCAACCGTATTGGCGGAAGCAGGAATACAAAAGCCTGATCATATGCCGGGGGTGTCGTTTATTCCCATTTTAACTGGTGACAAGAATGCCCCATCACGAAATGAGATTTTTTATGAATACTATTGGGAATATGACTTTCCCATGACCCCTACGGTTTTCGGTATGCGTACAGATCAATATAAATATATCAAATATCATGGTATTTGGGACCGCAATGAACTTTATGATCTTCAGAACGACCCTGATGAAATGTACAATTTAATTGCCGATCCGAACAAACAAGAGATTGCCAAAGAAATGTCTACTGCAATCTATGATTGGTTGGAAAGTACCAAAGGGATGCAGATACCGCTTAAACGTACCATAAAATATCGTTTTGGGGATTTTAAACATCCAGATGAATACTGATTAAGATGGTCAAGTAATGGAGGGCTTGTCACAATTTTAACTGCGCATTCATCTGCAGATGTCATTTTTTACTCCAGATAAGGCATTATAAAGGTTTCGTATTCCGATTATTCTTTTGAAACACCTTTATTTTACCTCGGTTTTGGGTAACGATAATATAGTCATTATCGCCGTTTGCATTTTTAAGGGTAATCATATCCTTGGCATCCCCAGGCACTAAGAATCCACTTTCCAAGGTGCTGATCATTTCAAAATTCCCTTGCCCATCACCTTTGAGCAACCCGCCGTTGAAGGCATCGTACCGGCCTATGAACACTTCATTGCCAAAGTTGTTCCCGATCAACAATAAATCGGTATGGCCGTCTGCATTGTAATCAGTGGGTACAAATCGATTAATTGGGGCAACCTGTACCTCCCAAGGCAATTGTCGTGGCTCGAAGTGCCCGTTGCCCAAATTCTCAAAATAAGTGGTCTTATCGTAATTAAAAATCAATTCCGAAACATCTTTCAGGTTTTCGGGTGTGAGCAAATTGTTTTGTGTTGCGGCGGCATACTCTTTATAATAATTGTATTTTGACCTAAACATCGGACTTTGATTGTATAGGTCTCCCCAAAAATTCACAGGATAGGGTTCATAGGAGTAATCATCGAAATCACCCCGAAAGTAAGCAAACAGTATGGGGTCTACGAACCCATTATTGTCAAAATCCTTCGCAAGCAGGGTCACGGGTTTTTCCTTAGATGGTTGATACAGATTATTCGCCCCAAGATTACCCGCTACGAGATCGATATCCCCATCCCCATCAATATCTTGGGCCAAGAGACTCTCCCACCACCCAGAAAGACTGTCTACTCCGGTTTGTATTAATGGGCTAAAAGCCGTTTTCTCATTCTTAAATATCGCAATGGGCATAAATTCCCCAGCTAAAATAAGATCACTAAGGCCATCTTGGTCAATATCCGCCCATGTAGCGTCGGTGACCATGCCAGGGGTCCTAAGTTCAGGGCAATAAGATTCGGTGACATCCTTAAGTACCCCCTCATAATTCTTAAGTAGATAACTCTTTTCAGGCGTCGGATATTGGGCATACGGCGTTCTACCCCCAATAAAAAGATCTATGAAGCCATCCTGATCAAAGTCCATCGCCTTAACAACCGACCCACTGGCACGAATTTCAGGGATTTTATCATTGGCCATCGAAAAATTACCCTTACCATCGTTGATCATAAAACGATCTTGGTATAAGACATTGTGACTATACATGAACTCATTGCTGCCTGATACAAGGTAAAGGTCAAGGTCCCCATCATTTTCCAAATCGAAGAGTGCCAAGCCTTCTTCTTCATGTTTTTTATCGTTCTCATCACTGAAAAGCAGTGAACTTGTAAACGACCCATCCTTTTTTTGTAAAAAGATCTCTGGGGAATATCCTGACGCACTACCTACTATAAAATCCTCAGTACCATCACCATTAAGGTCCCCGGCCACCAAACAAGGCCCATTTTGTGTCAGTTTGTGGGGGATGATCTGTTGTACATTAAAATCGATAATATCCTTTTCTTGATGTGTATAGCTTATACCAACACTATCGGCCACCTCCTTATATATCGGTGTTGTTTTTTTTGGTGTCAGTGGGAAGGCGATTTCGTTGGCTGAAACCAGCGTAGCATCGTTATAATCAAGCTTGATGGTCTGGTTCCCTTGAATCCCAGTTATTTTTTGGAATGTATCATCGGGCCATCTTATTTCAAGGGATTCGATTTCGTTTTTTGTTCCTAACCCAAAGTGGGCTATGTCGTGAACCGAGGACATATAACCTCTATTCAAGTGATGCTCATGATACTCAAAGGTGCCATCCTTGAATCGAACTACGATTTTAGCCCCAATCCCTGAAGGATTCATTTTAGGCCCCTGCAAATCAACCAGTAGAAAATTATGATCAAGATTTTTTAGGTTATTCAGGTTGTTTTCAAAGAGAAAGGCTTCATCATTGATATTGTTCACAACATAGTCCATGTCCCCATCATTGTCTAGGTCGGCAAAAACTGCCCCGTTGGAAAACGAAGGGACGTTAAGCCCCCATTCCTGGCCAACATCACTAAAAAGGCCATTGCCATTATTTTTATAGGCATAATTCGGGATTTTAACGACGGGAATGGAATCCAAGATTTGGCTCGGGCGTAAATAACGACGCACATTGAAGTGGAAGTCACCAAAGTCAAGATCCGTAATATCTTGGGGAAACCCATTGGTAATGAGCAAATCCCTATAACCATCATTGTCCATATCTACGAATAGGGGAGACCAACTCCAGTCGGTCTTTGCCATCCCGGCCATAAGGCCCGTTTCTTTGAAGGGAACGCCCAAACCTTGTCCTGTTTGCAGCATGTTCCTCATATACTGATACTCGTATCCGAACTTTTCGTTCAGATTGTAGTCATTATATTTGGTATTACGGATGGTGGTTTTCAACCTATAATTCGTTTCACCCAACATATCCAAGGTGATGATATCCAACAAGCCATCATTATTATAATCCGAAATATCGTTCCCCATTGAAAATTTACCTTGGTGTTTTAACAGCTTACCTATTTCGTTTGAAAAAGTACCATCGCCCTTGTTTATATATAGAAGATCATTTGAAAGGTAATCGTTACTCACATAAATATCTGGCCAGCCATCGTAATTCAAGTCTGCAATTGCGATGCCGAGACCATACCCCTCTATAGTGATTCCAGCCTTTAGGCTGACATCGGTAAAGGTGTTATCCCCATTATTATGGTAGAGTCTGTCGTTGCTTAAAGCTGAGCCATCGGTTATCTTTTCTCGATAATTCGAGGGGAGTTCATGAACATCAACGTTGTTCAGTACATAAAGGTCTAAGAGCCCATCTTTATCGTAATCGAAAAATGTGGCATTCATACTATTTCCCGTATCCGCTATGCCATAGTTTTCGGCCATTTCCTTAAAAGTTGGCACCCCATTTTTGCTCAAACCCTGATTTACGAATAACATGTTCGACTTATTGGGTGCTGAGGGGAACATAGCAGCACATACATAAACATCCAAATAACCGTCGTTGTTAATATCGATCAGGGCAACGCCCGTATTCCACTTGTCTTTTGCCTCAATGCCACTTTCGATCGAAACATCCTTGAATTGTAAATCGCCTTGGTTGAGATATAACTTGTTCGCTACCTGGTTTCCTGTAAAAAAAAGGTCTGGCCTGTTGTCATTGTTAAAATCACCCACGGCAATACCGCCCCCATTGAAAATATATTCACTGGAGAGGATATTGAAACTATCGGTTTCTACAATGTGATTGTTGAAGGTTATCCCAGATTCATCTGCTGCTATTTTAGAGAACAGGGTATTGTCTTTTTTGCTACAGGCAAACACCGTAAATAGGAGTAGGGATAAAAACTGGAGTTTTTTCATCGGATACTAAGAATTTGGATTGTTTATTGAATGGCAAAAGAACCATAAAAAGGTAATTAATGGAAATAAAAAAAGGCATTTTTTTAAAATGCCTTTTTCTATAAAGTAAAATTTCAGTCTAGGAACATAAGCTGGTTAGTACCCAGGGTTCTGCTCTAAGATACCACCACTTTGATCGATAGCGGTTAAAGGTATTGGACACAAATTATATTTATCAACATAGGTTCTAAATCTACCGTAATCCGATTGATTAATGTCTTCGGCTTCATTGGCAATATAGGTGTTGATTACCTCTTCGGCCACACCCCATCTACGTAGATCGAACAAACGATGTCCTTCCATTCCAAGCTCCAAACGTCGTTCAAAACGAACTGCTTTTCTAGCAAAAGCTTGATCGGGGAATGATGCGTAAGGTTCAATTTGATAATTGGCCGCATCTGTATCAGGTATCGGGGCATTATCAGCATCTAGCGCCTGAACATAAGTCATGTTTTTCGCCCTGTTTCGTACTCGGTTGACATATTCTAACGCCACTGGTAAATCAGGGCTGGATTTTTCAACAGCAGCTTCAGCAGCCAGCAAGAGCACATCGGCAAAACGCATAATGTTGTAATTGATACCCGACCATTCAGAGCCCCAACCCCCGATACCTCGGTTGGCATCAACTTCGTCTGCTTGATAAACGTTCTTTTTGGGCAAGTATGGTCCAGAGACATCTGCAAAAGTCGCCCTTATCCATTCTTTTCCAGGATTGTTGCCAAAACCATTATAATCAACGCCTCTTCTAGATACCGTATAATCCAATCGTGGATCTAAAGGTCCTGTATGAAGCGTGAAAGGCTCAGCGCTTTCAATTCCATAATCACTTGCTACATCAGTGTCAGCAAAAGTATCCAATAATGGAAGTCCACTTCCATCGGTTTGATACGCGTTGACCAAATCTTGGGTCGGTTGATAAAAACCACAACAAGTACCTAAAGGACCACCACCTGGAAAGTTCAATGTTCCCGCACCGTTACCATTATAAGAACGACCATCATCAGCAACAAATTCAATGGAAAAAACAGCTTCTGAACTATTTTCACCAGCTAAGTTAAAGTTGTTGACATATTCAGTGTTTAAGGAATATGGACCTTCAGTTACAACCTCATTTAATAAGGTAAAAGCTTCGTCCCATTTTTCTTGATACAAATAGACTTTTCCTAAAAACGCCTTAGCGACCCACGAATTAGTCCGTCCTGTAATAACTTCCGATCCCAGAAGATCGATGGCCGCTTGAAAATCCGCTTCAATTTCAGTCCAGATCGGTCCTGGATTTGGTTGGTTAAACTCTAAATTAACTGCATTCTCAACCGAAATAAATGGAACATTGCCATAAAATTTCTGTAGCTCAAAATTGAAGTAGCCCCTAAGGAATAAAGCTTCTCCCTTTTGTTGACTAAAATCCCCATCAGGTACTTGATCGATTAAAGTCAATACTGCATTCGCCTGGTTTACGCCACCAAAAAGCGCGCTCCATCTTCCCAAAAACCAGCTATTACCGGTTTGCCAATCCAAAATTTCAAGTTGAAATAGTTCGGTATTGTCACCGTCAGTACTTCCCCTATGGGCATCATCAGCAACTACATCAGTCCACCAGTTGTCACCACCTGCAGAAACTCCCTCTCCTAGTCGGTTGACACGTTCCCCGTCCATAGCCGAGTAGGCTGCGGTCAATTTAAGGTCAATACCGGTTGCATTTTGGAGAGCTTCATCTGAAAGCGCTCCTGTTGGAGCGATCTCCGTGAATGTGTCGCTACATGCACCTAGCATCGCACATGTAAGTAAAATTGAAAATATTGTTTTCTTTTTCATTTTTTAAAATTTTAAGTTAACACCTAATGAATAGATTGAGGCTAACGGATAATTATTATCAGATACACCTATGGTAAGGTTATCAATAGAACCATTATTGTTAAATCTTGGTTGTAATTCTGGGTCAACACCAGTATAATCGGTTATAGTGAATAAGTTGGTTCCTTGAATATAGAACCGAACACTATCCATGCCCAACATCTCAGCAACTCTGTCATCAAATGAATAACCGATCTGTAGGTTTTTCAATCGCATATAAGAACCATCTTCTACAAAAAATGAAGTTGCTGTAGTTTCATTGTTGGTAATACTTTGGCTAAGAGCCGGCATTGATGTGTTTTGATTATCGGGTGTCCATGAATCCAAGACCCGTACACTTCTGTTCGCATTGAAAAAACTAGGAAAATCAGTATAAACTCTATCGTTGTTGAAAATTTCATTTCCTTGTGAACCTTGGAAAAATGCTGAAATGTCAAAATTCTTATATCCAGCAGTTAAATTTACGCCATACGTAAAGTCTGGGTGGGGAGAACCTATAAAGGTCCTATCATCATCATCTATGGTACCATCATTGTTGATGTCAGCATATTTTAGTCTACCAACACCATCGGCGGAAGCTGCAAACCCTTGGTCGGGACTTGCGGCAACTTCAGCTTCTGAAGCAAAAATTCCTATAACCTTTCTACCAAAAAATGAGGAAATGGGTTGCCCTTCCTGGGTTCTTGTAACCGCACCTGTATTTCTAAATCCTTCAAACCCTACCTGAAAGGCACTGATCAATTCCGTAACTTCATTTTTATAGGTAGAGAAATTAAGGTCAATACCATATCTAAAGCCAGAATCTAATTCATCTGCAAACCTAAGCGATGCATCAATACCTTTGTTCTGAATAGATCCAAGGTTCACGTAAGGAGCATTTGAGGCTATTGAAGTGGTACTGAACAAACTATTATCTGGATTAATCAAATCTTTTGTATTGATGACAAAATATTCTGCCTCAAGGTTTAATTTGTTATCAAAGAAACCAAGTTCAATACCGAAATTGGTGGTTTCACTGGTCTCCCATTTTAAATTCTCATTACCTGCGGATTGTAAAATAGCCCCTTGTGTCACACCGCCACTGCCTTGGTACCCATAATTCGCATATTGCTCACTTAATACGGAGATATTATAAGTAGGGTTGTCTACCGGTAGTGTTTGGTTACCCAATTGCCCCCAAGATCCTTTCAGTTTCATTCTACTTACAATGCCTTCAGGGAAGAAATTTTCGTCACTGACGATCCAACCTGCACTGAACGATGGGAATACATCACTTTTATTATCTCCTATAAACCTAGAAGATTTATCTTGACGTACCGTAGCGGTCAATAAATATTTACCGGCGTAATTGTAGTTAACTGTACCAAAAACCGAAAACAAAGACGATGCATTGTCATAAGCGTATCCCACGTTCGCGGCACCACCACCATTACTCAATAAATAATACTCAGGAGTTTCAAAGAAGTAATCCGTTCTTGTAATTTCTTTACCTTTTCCTGTTACATTTAGTGCTTCAATACCAGCAAGGGCGCTGATACTGTGCTCGCCAAAAGACTTATTATAGTTTAAAGTATTGTTCCATACCCATTCGTAGGTGTCCTGATCTGCTTCTCTAAGTGTATTCGTAGAAAGTGGTTCGGATGATTCTGGAATTAAAGCTCTAAAACGTCTGTCATTGTAGGCTCTGATTGAACCCCCGATAGAAGTTTTGAACTGTAATCCATCAAGAATATCCAATGTGGCATAGATATCACCGAACACGCGTAATGTTTTATTGAAATCATCCGCCTGGCGATTAGCTTCCGCAACAGGGTTATTCGGGTTGGAAAGCCCTGTATCGTTACTGTAATTTCCCGCATAATTACCATCGTTATCAAATACAGGTACCAATGGGGACATTCGTGTGGCAAAATTGAACCACGATTGACCACCACCTTTTCTGTCGAAGGAAATGTTGGTATGTTCCCCAATCCGTATTCTATCCCCAATCTTGAATTCTGAATTCAATCGAACCGAAGCTCTCTTGTAGCCGGTGGCGATTTGAATCCCTTGACGGTTCAAATAACTTGCAGAAAAAAGGAATTTAGATTTTTCATTTCCATTTTCGAGCGTTATGGAAGCATTTTGTGTAATCGCCGTTCTGTAGATTTCATCTAACCAGTCTGTTCCGCCATTAGGCTTTACCGTTGCGGTCACAGGAACCCTTTGTAACGTTGTTGGTATTACAGGACTCGGCCCATCACCGTACTGTGGGTGCGATGGTGTACCACCATCATTTCTGATACTTTGAAAAATCATTTCACCATGCTGTTGTGTATCTAGCAATTCGGGTAAGTTGGTAGCTGACGAAAAACCGGTATACATATCAAGTGAAACTCTTGCGGTATCCATGTTATACCCCCCGCTCTTGGTGGTAATGATCACAACACCATTGGATGCCCTTGCCCCATAAATGGCTGCAGCACCATCCTTAAGTACGTTCATCTGGTCGATATCGGCAGGGTTGATCGAATTCAAAATGCTGGCATCGTCTGTCTGAACCCCATCAATGATATAAAGTGGATCATTACTGTTCCCAGTACCATACCCTCTTATTCTTACAACGGGAGTTGAGCCTGGGTTGCCATTATTGGTAATAGTAACCCCAGAAACTCTTCCTTGTAATGCTTCTGCGGCATTCACAATAGGAGTTTTGGTAGCTTCTGAAACATCTACAGTCCCTACAGAACCCGTAAGGTCCCCTCTGGTTTGTGTTGAATACCCCGTAACAACAACTTCGTCAAGTTGACTGGTGTCCTGTTCCAAAGTTACATTGATGGTTGTTTGGTCGGCAACCGTTATTTCGGCAGTTCTATAGCCGATATAACTGATGACCAAAACGGCATCACTATCCGCTTCAATGGTAAAGTTACCATCAAAATCGGTTTGTGTACCTTGTGAAGTGCCTTTGATCACGACACTTGCACCGGGTAATGGTCCTGTTTCATCAGAGACCGTTCCGGTAATAATTGATTGGACTGAGTTTTCCAGATCAACCTTTAAAAATGAAGTTTCAGAATTCGCAAATGCCATTTGGGCACAAAAGCAAATCATGATCGATAAAAGTCCAATACCATAAGAGGTACGTGTTCTTTTGGACTTTAACGATTGGAAATCGTTTTTTTGATTCATAATCCTAAAGTTGTTTGTTAGTTTAAATAAAAGTTAGAGTAAAATAATTTAAATCTTAGGCACCAAATATTGAGGGGGCCTTAAAATTTATGCTAAAATTAACAAAAATTTCATGACTATCGATAAATTCACCTGCCGTATTTTGTCAAAATATGATATTATTTATTTTAAAATAGGGGGGGGTAGGATCTCTTTTTGGGGGATGGCTCAAACGTTTTCGTAGTGTTTTTGGGAGCTGAGGGTGATTGTGCGTTTGTTTTGGGGTGATCGAAACATAATTTTAAAAAGAAAACAAACTGAAGCCGTAAACACAAAACCATGGCAATTTTCCTGGAAAGCCATGGTCTATTTTATATTTTTTTGGAAGCCTTGATCAAGGCAAGTTGGTCATTTTTCAGCCGTGTAAAATAAAGGTAGACATCCCCTCCGTCCTTTATCTTATATTTTTTTCGAATCTGCGATACGCTTTCAGGAAAGTTTCTAACGGCAACGTTAGCCTTTGTGCCAACAAAAGATCTGAGTTCTTTTTTGGTATAGGCAAGTACTTTTTCGATGCGAAATACCCGTCCTGGAAATTCCATCAGGTCGTTGGAGGTATATAAATGGGAATGTTCGTGCAACTTTTGAACCGCTAATTTTGCTGTGATGAGTTTAAAGGCGCCCGACTTCAATAAGGCAGCGTTGGGTTCATAGATATAGGAAAGGGGCCATCCTAATTGTGCAATGGTGTCTTTCTCTTCGGAAAGGTCAAAATCAAATTTTTGGGTTTTTGATTCCATTAAGTTTATGGTTTTGACCCTTATTTTTGTTTCTTTTTGTCCTTGTAGTACCCATAGGACTTCCTTAACCTCGTTATTGACGGCCACAATATGTATCTCTTTTACGTGTTCAAGCTGCTTTAATCCAATAGTCAGGTCCAACAGGGGTGAGGTCTTTACTAAGATGCGGTTTGCCTTGTTCAATAGCAGGGAGAGATGCTCGGTTATATTCGGGGTGCAATCTGAAAGTAGAAAAACCTTATTGTTGTTGTCGGAGCGTCGTGAAGGGTCGAGATATAACCAATCAAATTTACGATTCGATTCTTGAAGGAATATCATTCCATCGACAGGATTTACCTGTACATTATCAGCACCTAAAATTCCAAAATTATACGCTGCGATTTCGGATAGGTTTTCATCGATTTCGCAATGGAAAACCGTGCTTGTTTTTTTGCTGAAAAAGTACGCGTCCACACCTAGGCCACCGGTAAGGTCGACCAGCGTTTTTCCACCCACTAATTGTGCCTTGTATTCGGCAGTGATTTCTGATGAACATTGCTCGATATTCATCTTATTGGGGTAATGGATTTTTGGGGTATGGAACCAGGTAGGGAGTTTTTTTTCACACTTTTTTTTGGCTTGGATCTGTTCGGCCAACTCTTGGGGCGAAATATCGGGAAAAGGACTTCCCTTAAGCACGACTGACATGATGTCAGTATTTAAATTATATTGTATAAAATCTTGTACACCAGTATTTAATATATTTTTATTCAAAGTTATACTATAGATTTTTGGTCAAGGATTTTACAATCTTATTTTCAGCTAAAAATTCTTTTAAAATCACCTTTATGGAGGTATAACCCGGTACGGCGATGATCATTCCGGTGATGCCGAACAGCAATCCGCCTATGATGATAACCAAGAAAATTTCAAGGGGATGGGACTTCACGCTATTCGAAAAAATATAAGGCTGGGAAAAGAAATTATCCACCAATTGACCGATGATAAAACCAGCCATTACATAGATGGTTTTTGGTAAGATCACCGAGCTGAAATCGGACCCCAGATTACTGGTCATCGTTAAGGTCATCATGAGGACTCCTCCAATGATCGGACCCACGTACGGAATAAGGTTTAAAAGGGCGCATAAAAAGGCGATTACGATGGCGTTTTCAATACCAAAGACAAAGAGTACAATAGAGTAGATAATGAACAATATCATGATCTGCAAAACCAGTCCCAAGAAATATCTTGAAAGCAGATCCTTGATGGTGTTCATCGATTTCCTTAAACGGCTCTCCTTATTTTCCGGAATGAAGACCATTAACCCCGCCTCGAACAATTTGCTGTCCTTTAAAAAGAAAAATGCGATGAACAATACAGAAAACAGACCTACACTCAGACTTCCCAAGACACTTACAAAGGAATTCAAGAAATTGGGAATAAAACCAAAATCGAGATTGGCAAACATTTTCGATTCTTTTATACCCTCCTCGATTTCAATGGCACTCAATCCAAAATACTCGGTGACCTGTCTATATAGGCTTTCAACATTTGCCTGAAGTGCTTCTATATCCAATAAGGAAAGGTTTTGGCCTTGTGCCACCAATAGGGGAATGAACAAGGCAATAATGCCTGCAATGATGCCGATAAGAAAGATCATGGTTACGATAACGGCCAAGGTGTTGTTGAATTTAAGTCTTTTGCGTAAAAACAAGACGATGGGCCTTCCTAAAAGGGAGGCAACCAAGGCTATGGCCAAATAGGCCAATACCGATTGAATTTTATAAAGGAAGTAGAGTAAGAGTGCAATGCCCGTGAGAATGGCGATTGCCCTTAATATACCATCTGCTATGGTTTTGGCTGTCATTGACTAATTTTTAAAAACATAAGATATGATATTCGCCCCCATTTGCAGCGCTTTTGTGCGCACTGCTTCGGGATCGTTATGTACCGAGGGATCTTCCCAACCATCCCCTAAATCCGATTCATAGGTAAACAAAAGGACCAACCTGCCTTCTTGAACAATGCCAAACGCCTGTGGTCGCTTACCTTCGTGCTCATGTATTTTCGGCAATCCCTCTGGAAATTTATACTCCTGATTAAAAATTGGATGGTCCGCACCAAGTTCTTCCAAAGGGTATTCTGGAAAAACTTTTGCAATCTCCTTGCGCAAATAGGGCGCCATCCCATAGTTGTCATCAATATGCAAAAATCCTCCGGAAAGCAGGTATGTTCTTAAATTATCCGCTTCCTCTTGGGTAAACACCACATTGCCGTGCCCGGTCATATGTACAAAGGGATACTGAAATAGGGATCCATCGCCCACTTCAACCGTTTCGGGCTTTTCATTGAGCTTTGTCCCGATAGTGCTATTGCAATACCGTATTAAATTGGGTAAGGCCGTGGGATTGGCATACCAATCGCCTCCTCCTTTGTATTTTAGGATGGCGATTTCCTGACCGCTTACAAGGCTACTATGGATCATAAAAAAGAGTGTGCCTATAATTTTGAGGTATCCCATTTCTTAAATATACGAAGATGAATTTATCCGTTGTTGATCAAGTTGACGGTCGTACAGGCCACAATGGCCGCCGTTTCCGTACGCAGTCTATTTTGTCCCAATGAGACCGGCAGAAAGCCCTTTTCGTAGGCCTGATCGATCTCGTTACTTGTAAAATCCCCTTCTGGTCCAATCAGGATGGTCACATCCTTGTCAGGCGCTACCCGTCTTTTAAGTTCCATTTTCTCATCCTCCTCACAATGCGCTATGAACAAAAGACCCTCCCTTTCTTGGGCCATGAACTCCTCAAAGGTGGTCATGGGGTTGAGTTTTGGGAGATACGCCTGCATGGATTGTTTCATTGCGGATTGTATCACCTTTTCCATTCGTTCTGGTTTTACGATTTTGCGTTCCGAGCGTTCACAGATGATGGGGGTAATCTCGTCAACACCTATTTCTGTGGCCTTTTCCAAAAACCATTCAAAGCGATCATTGCTTTTTGTAGGGGCTACAACGAGATGAAACCAATACATCCTTCGATGTTTTTTTTTGGTTGCCGTGATCTGTGCCTTACATTTCTTGGCATCGGCAATGATAATCTTCGCTTCGAAAATAGAGCCTTTTCCATTGGTGATCAACAACATGTCATCTACTTTTTTGCGTAAAACCTTTACAATATGGTGACTTTCCTCAGGTGTGAAAACGAATTGGGACGCACTGTTGTCCAATTTTGGGTTATAGAATAATTGCATAATTCCTGATAGTTTCTAGGTTGTTTTTCATCTGTCGCGATGAGTTTTTCATTATAAGCCAAATGTAATCCGCCTTGTACATCGCTGTCGGCAGACCCCTTGCTAAGGTCCATTTCGCAATTTATCCTGGGCATGTTCTAGGCCCAGTTCGATCCAATGCTGCAGCTGTTCCTCGGAATCATAGCCCTTAGCCGAAACATAGACGAATTCTTTCATGGGTCTTTTGGCAAAATCCATGGGCCGTACGTTTTCCATTTTCAGGATGTTATCCATCTTACTGCCGAGTATTCGAACCATAAGGTCATTTTTTACGATACCGACGGTCATTTTGTCCTTGAACAGATAGGCAAGGCCCCCGAACATTTTCTTTTTGGAAATTTGGTCCGCTATTTTTTTTGGAAATACCCCAATGGCAAAATCCAATCTTTTTTCCAAATCCTCATTATAGGCCATACGTTTCCTATTCTATGATATATCTCGCTTTGGCAGTAACATCCTGCGAAGCGAATAGCTGTTGTTGATACTTATGGTGACCCACGATACCGATCATCGCGGCATTATCCGTGCAATACTCAAATTTAGGAATATATGTAGACCAACCATATTTCTTTTCGGCATTTTTCAATGCATTGCGTATTCCAGAATTAGCGGAGACACCTCCTCCGATGGCCACCTGTTTTATTCCGGTTTCCTTTACCGCTTTTTTTAGTTTATCCATTAAAATATTGATGATGGTAAACTGGATTGAAGCACATATGTCATTCCGATTTTCAGTGATAAAGTTGGGATTTTTCTTGGTTTCCTTTTGTATAAAATATAATATGCTGGTTTTCAATCCACTGAAACTAAAATTCAAACCATCGACCTTGGGTTTGGGAAATGTGAATTTCTTAGGATTGCCCAATTGGGCATATTTATCAACCAAGGGTCCACCAGGATAAGGTAGTCCAAGTATTTTGGCACTTTTGTCAAAGGCCTCTCCCACGGCATCATCCAAGGTTTCACCTAAGATTTCCATATCGAAATAATCGTTCACTTTTACGATTTGCGTATGCCCACCACTAATGGTCATTGCCAAAAAGGGAAAGCTTGGTATCCGGCTTTGCCCATCCGATATAAAATGCGCCAGGATATGTGCCTGCATATGGTTGACCTCAATTAATGGAATGTTCAGACCAAGTGCCAAAGACTTGGCAAATGAGGTACCTACCAATAATGAACCCATAAGTCCCGGTCCGCGCGTAAAAGCTATGGCGGATAATAGTTTTTTGTCGATATTTGCGTTCAATAAAGCTTGGTGCACCACAGGAACAATATTTTGCTGGTGTGCCCTAGAGGCAAGTTCGGGAACAACACCCCCATATTCCTCATGTATTTTTTGAGTTGCAACAACATTACTAATGACTTTGTCATTGCATAATACCGCCGCAGAAGTATCATCACAGGACGATTCTATGGCAAGAATATAAATGGTTTCATTTTCCACGCGTTTTGGAATAAAAATTGAAGTACAAAGGTAAAACATAAAAGCCCTATCAGAAAACTGAGAAAAATACTGATTAGAACCTTCTTGGTATTGTTGCTCATCTGTGTATTGGGCACCATCGTACTTTCTATGCCCTTTGTGCAGACGCGATTAGCCAAATATGCAACAAACACAATAAACAAAGAGTTTGGCACCAACATAAATATTGATGAAATTCGGATCTCATTGATTTCTTGGGATGTTGCGATCAAAGGTATCTATATTGAGGATTACCAAAAAGACACTTTATTTTATATCGATGAATTGGGCACATCGATTTTAAGTGTGCGTAATTTGGCCGAGGGCAAACTGCAATTTGGCCATATCGATATCGAAAGGCTCAACTTTAAACTAAAGACTTATAAAGACAGTGCAAGTACCAATTTAGAGGTGTTTATCGATAAACTTGATGATAAGCAGCCACGAAAGCCTGGCACACCACCTTTCTACTTTTCCTCAACCGATGTGAAGATCGCGAATAGTGCCTTTCGGTTGATTGATGAAAACCTTGAGAATGCCGAAACCTTAAACTTCCAGAACCTGAATATTGCATCCCAGGATTTCTTGATTTTAGGCCCCGAAGTTTCCACAGATATTAAAGCCATGTCATTTATTGACAAACGCAAAATCGAGGTAAAAAAACTTGCCACCCACTTTTTGTATACAAAAGAGCAAATGCGTTTTGATACCTTGCATATAGAAACTCCTGGCTCTAAATTGATTGGAAATCTCGTTTTTGATTATGAAAGAAAGGATTTCAAGGATTTTTTGGACAAGGTAAAGGTAACGGCGGAGTTCACCGACTCTAATCTGTCCCTGAATGAAGTAAACTTGCTTTATGATCAATTCGGGAAAGGGAAGACAGTGACGTTCTCGGCAAACATCAATGGGGTCTTGAACGATTTGCAAACCGAAGATCTTTTTTTATATTCTGAAAATACGGGTATACGTGGAAATTTTACCTTTAAGAACCTCTTTACGAAAGAGGCCCCCTTTGTCATGACGGCCCAAATGAAGAATGTAACCAGTACCTATTATGAATTACGGGCATTGATGCCGAATTTCTTAGGCAGTAAATCAATGTCCTCGGCCTTTACAAAGTTCGGTCAGTTTACAGTAAGGGGAGATGCCACGGTAACCGAAAGTTCGGTTTATGCCAAAGTGAACCTAAATACGGCCATAGGTAGTAGCTATGCTGATTTGGAATTGACCGACTTCAACAATATTGAAAATGCAGCGTATCAGGGGTTTGTTTCTTTGATCGATTTTGACCTGGGAAACTTTGTTGACAATAAGAGTCTGGGGAAAACCACCCTTGACTTTAATGTAGAAGGTAAGGGTTTTGTGAAGGATAAGCTGAATACCGAAGTGATCGGGGAAGTCTACTCGATCAATTTCAATAACTATGATTATAAGAACCTTAAGGTTTCCGGAATTCTAAAAGAGCAATTGTTCGATGGGTCGATTTTCAGCAATGATGAGAATTTAAGATTCAATTTTAAAGGATTGGCCGATTTTGGGGAGGACCGCAACAACTTCAATTTCATCGCCAATGTAGAGTATGCCGACCTAAAGAAATTGAACTTCATCAAGGATAGCGTATCCATTTTCAAAGGAAACGTGAATATCGATATTACTGGGAACTCCTTAGACAACATTGTCGGTGACATTAATTTTACTGAGACCATTTTCCAGAATAAGAATGACACCTATTATTTTGATGATTTTAAGGTTTCTTCGACCTTTGAGAATGATACCATTCGAACCATAGATATCAATTCACCCGATATTATTACGGGTTATTTGAAAGGTAATTTCCGAGTGAAGGAATTGGGACAGCTCGTTCAGAATTCGTTGGGAAGTATTTATACCAATTATAAACCTTTTGATATCTCTGAGGGCCAAACACTGACGTTTAACTTTAAGATTTACAACAAGATAGTCGATGTATTCTTCCCCGAGGTCAAGTTTGACCCCAATACGTTTATTCGAGGCAGTATCGTAGCCGACGAGGGCGATTTCAAACTGACCTTCAAATCGCCCAGTATAATCGCTTTTGGCAATGAGGCCGATAATATTGACATAAAGATCGATAATAAGAACCCATTGTTCAACACCTACATATCGGTCGGGGATTTGTCGACGAATTATTATGATGTCAAGGATTTCAACCTGATCAACACTACCTTGAAGGATACCCTGTTCTTTAGGACGGAGTTTAAAGGGGGTAGTGAGTATAACGATAGTTATAACCTTAACTTCTATCATACGTTCAATAAAGAGAACAAGTCGGTCATCGGCCTGAAAACATCGGATATCAGCTTTAAGAACAATACTTGGATTTTAAATCGGGAAGGCAACAATAAGAACAAGGTCATTATCAATAAGACCCTTGATAGTATTGTGATCGAGGAAATTGTGATGAATAACAGCCAATTTGAACAAATTCGCTTAAGGGGGCAATTGGCCGATTCTACCTATAAGGACCTTGAGCTTCAGTTCAAGATCGTTTCGTTGGATAAGATCACCCCGGCCATCGATAGTTTGCGTTTGGAGGGTGAGGTCAATGGTACTTTGAATGTTTTGCAAAAGGATGATGTGTATTTACCTTCATCGAACCTGGGCATAACCGATTTTGCGGTTAACGGGTATAGAATAGGCGATTTATCCATAGGTATTGTGGGGAATCGTGATCTGACCGATTTTGTGGTCAATACCCAAATTACCGATAAGGGGGTCGAAAGGCTTAGTATCATAGGAAATATACAAAACAAGACAGAATTGCCCCAGGCCAATCTTATGGCAAATTTCAATGGATTTGACTTAGCGCCTTTTAGTCCTTTGGGAGAAGGGGTGATAACGAACATTCGGGGTGACTTGTTCGGCAGTGTGAAATTCTCCGGGGATATCAACAATCCTGATTTTAGCGGTTTATTGACTTTAGATAATGCTGGGATTGCAATACCCTATTTAAATGTCGATTATGGCTTCGCTCAAAATTCCCGTGTTCGGCTGTCGAAACAGTCGTTCAATTTTGAACAGATAAACATCACAGATGTAGCCCGAAATACAAAGGCCACCTTAGATGGTTCAATTACCCATAGCTTCTTCAAGAATTGGGTGTTGGATTTGAATGTGGATACGAACAATGGCCGTTTCTTGATTTTGGACACCCCGTTCGAAGAAGAGGTCCTATACTACGGTACGGGGTTTTTAAATGGATCTGGGCGCATTTTTGGATCAACAAAGGCGTTGACCATCAATGTAGATGGGGAAACCGCAGCGGGCACCTCGTTAAAAATACCCTTAAGTGATGTGGCGACGGTCGGGGATTATTCATATATAAAATTCATTGAAAAAGATGAGACCGATTCGGAATCCCTGCAACGGGTATTACAGGAAATCGAGGGATTGGAGATGGAATTCAACCTTGATGTGACTCCGGATGCCGAGGTCGAGATCGTTACCGACCAGAAAACAGGAAGTTCTTTAAAAGGAACGGGTGAGGGACTTCTCTTGATTCGGATCAATACCAAGGATAAGTTTGAGATGTTCGGCGATTTCGTTGTGGTCACTGGGGAGTTCAATTATAAATTCGGGGGGGTGATCAATAAAACATTTAAGGTAAAACCAGGGGGTACCATTGTTTGGGATCGGGATCCACTCTCCGCCGCATTGAATATGGAAGCGGTATATTCGTTGAATGCGAATCCGGCACCATTGCTAGAAAATTCGGGCTATACGCGAAGAATACCAACTGATGTGGTTATTCAGTTGACCGATGAGTTACAGAGTCCCGAAATAGATTTCAGTATCGAGTTTCCAGGTACGAGTTCCATCATCCAATCAGAACTGGAATATAGGCTGCAAGACCCACAAGTTGAGGAGAAAAACGCAATATTTCTATTGGCCCAAGGTACTTTCGTGAATGATCAAAGTGGTATAAATTCCCAAGCTGTGACAGGAAATTTGATTCAGTCGGCCTCCGGATTGCTGAATCAGGTCCTTAGTGGGGGCAATGACAAATTCAATTTGGGACTTTCCTATGAACAGGGAATACAGGATGCCAGCACGGACATAGAAACCGAAAACAGGATCGGGGTAACGGTATCGACCCAGATAAGTGACCGCATACTTCTGAACGGTAAGGTAGGGGTTCCGGTCGGTGGGGCTACCGAAACGGTGGTTGCAGGGGATTTTGAGCTTCAGTTACTATTGAATGAAGAAGGCACCTTAAGTGCTAAATTCTTTAATAGGGAAAATGAGATACAGGCGTTTTTGGGGGATCGCCAAGGCTATACCCAAGGCGCTGGATTATCCTATGAGGTAGATTTCAATAGTTTTAAGGAACTCATGCAAAAAATGTTCAAGGGCAAAGCACTTCGAAATAAGCAATTTGAAAAAGAAACCACGCCCGTTGAGGTGATGGGAAGGGATAGCTTGTTGATGTTCCAGGAAAAACCAAAAGACCTTTGATTTTTTAAACAATTCCCCTTCCGATTGTGCTATTTATTACGCAGCATGGATTAATTGTCACCGAAAACGTTTTAGTCTGTTTATACCTAAGATAATAAGCGTCCATCCAGTTCTTTTTTCGGAATAAGTTTGTTAATTTTGTTGGCTTAATTTGGTTGATGGCGAAAATTAAAAAAATAGGTGTTTTTACTTCTGGTGGGGATTCTCCGGGAATGAATGCCGCTATACGATCTGTTGTAAGAACTTGTGCATATTTGAAAGTTGAATGTGTCGGTATCTATTGGGGATACCAAGGGATGATCGATGGTGATTTTGAGCTCATGGATGCGAGAAGTGTCCACAACATAATCAATAAGGGAGGTACAATTCTAAAATCTACCAGATGCAAAGAATTTAGGACAACCGAAGGCCGTAAGAAAGCGTACGAACAACTTAAGGCAGCTGATATCGATGCATTTGTGGTTATTGGGGGTGATGGTAGTTTTACCGGTGCCATGATTTTTAGCCAGGAATTCGGTTTCCCCTTTATCGGAATTCCCGGTACCATAGACAATGATATCTTTGGTACAACGTTCACTTTGGGTTTTGACACGGCTTTGAATACGGTGGTTGAAGCGATAGATAAAATTCGGGATACAGCTAGTTCCCACAATAGATTGTTCTTTGTTGAAGTTATGGGGCGTGATGTAGGCCATATAGCATTAAATGCCGGAGTAGGTGCAGGTGCCGAGGAAATATTAATACCGGAAGAAAACCTAGGTCGTGAACGCTTATTGGATTCTTTAAAAAGAAGTAGGACGTCTGGTAAATCTTCAAGTATTGTTGTTGTAGCCGAGGGTGACAAGACCGGTAAGAATGTTTTTGAACTCAAGGACTATGTTGAGGAAAATTTTCCGGATTATGATGTTCGTGTATCTGTTTTAGGACATATGCAGCGTGGCGGTGCACCTTCGTGTTATGACCGGGTTTTGGCAAGTAGAATGGGTGTAAAGTCCGTGGAGGCCTTATTGGAAGGCCAAACCAACCTTATGGTAGGGGTTCAGGATAACCAACTTATTCTTACGCCAATAAACAAGGCCATAAAGGGCCATACAAAAATTGATAGGGAACTAATTAGGGTTTCAGAAATAATGTCAACATAAATTTAATTTAAATAAGTAAAAAATGTCAAAATTAAAAATTGGTATTAACGGTTTTGGTAGAATCGGAAGATTGGTTTTCCGTGAATCAACCAAAAGAGAAGGAGTAGAAGTTGTTGCAATAAATGATTTGTTGGATGTAGAACATTTGGCGTATTTATTGCAGTACGATTCTGTTCATGGTAAATTTGATGGTACTGTCAAAGT